>JASFUR010000154.1:0-7498 GCA_050050215.1 Gemmatimonadota bacterium | reverse complement strand
CGCCGCTGCGGTCGGATTTGCGGACGATGGTCGACGGGGCGATGAACCCCGTCTTCCGCGACCCGGACCAGATCACGTACTTCACGGTCCTCTCCGGCGGCACGCCGGTCGGCCGGATCACGGCCCACATCCACGCGGCCTCCAACGAGCGCTACGGTCGCTGCAGCGCGTCGTTCGGCTTCTTCGACTGCGCCGACGACCCTACGGCGGCGGGCCTCCTCTTCGATGCCGCTTGCTCCTGGGCGCGGCGTCGTGGCTGCGACGAGATCGCCGGGAACTTCAACCTGACCGCGATGCAGGAGATGGGCGTCGTGGTGGGTGGTCACGAACGGACGCCGTTCCTCGCCCAGGTCCACAACCCCTGCTGGATCCCGCGGCTTCTGGGCGCGCACGGCTTCGAGCCCTACTTCCCGATGACGAGCTGGAGCGTCGAGATCGACCGCATCGCGCCCGAGTCGCTCCTCGGTCCGAGGCAACGCCAGGCGATGGAGAGCGGTGACTTCACCGTCGAGCCCATCCGACGCCGGGGCTTTCGGCGGGCGATGGACGCCACCTGGCGCCTGCTCAACGACTCCTTCGACCAGAACCCCCTGTTCGTGCCGCTGACGCGCGAGGAGTTCGCGTTCCAGGCCGACCAGATGCTCTGGGTGCTCGAT
The DNA here is from genome assembly GCA_050050215.1 of Gemmatimonadota bacterium. GTDB lineage: Bacteria > Gemmatimonadota > Gemmatimonadetes > Longimicrobiales > Gaopeijiaceae > UBA2982. Next base: position 6,842 of record JASFUR010000154.1, on the reverse strand, counting down.
TCCCGCATCGCCTACCTGCTGCGTCGGCGCGGGGAGCCCGTCGGGGTCATCGCCTGTCTCCCGGACGTGAACCCGCTGCTCCGTTCCACGGGCTCGCGCCTCAAGTGGAGCACCCCGCTGAAATACCTGCGCTTCCGCAGGCAACGCACACGCGCGTCGCTCGTCTTCGGCGGCGTCGTGCCCGAGCTGCAGAACCACGGGCTCGCCGCGGTCCTCATGCACGCCGCGGTTACGGGCATGCAGCGGGCCGGCTACCGCGAGCTCGGCATCACGTGGATCTCCGACTCGAACCACCCGAGCCTCCGCCAGATGGAAAAGCTCGGGGCGACCCCGCACCACCGGCTCAACCTCTTCCGCAAGGCGCTCTGACCATGAACATGCTGCGCACGAGCACCGTCGCCTCGCTCGTCCTCACCATGACCACGACCGCCTGCAGCTGGCCCGGCCGCGCGCTCCGCGGCTACGCATCCGCCGACGCGAACGGTCTGGCCTCGCTGGACGAGGGCGGAGCGTTCCACAACGCGCCGGCCTCCATGAAGGGGCAGGTCCGGTTCCTTTTCGAGGACTTCGGTAGCCTCGACACGGACGAGCTCGAGACGTACGCGATTCCGTGGAAGCTCGCGTCGTCGGCTCTGGTGCGGGCGCGCCACGAGCGTACCGGAGAGCCGATCGGTGCGGGTGCCGTCGAGGCCGCCATGGCCGAATACGGCTTCATCGCGCCCCGGCGCATCGCCAACTGGCAGGGGCCGCAGCCGCGGCTCGACAAGCCCATGGGCATCGTCTCCGGCGTCGCGAGCCGGGGCTTTCCGGCCGTCGAGGTCGAGATCGCCAACGTGGGCTGCGCGACGTGTCACGCGGCTCCACTGTATGGGGCGGATGGGCTCCCTACGAGCGATGCCTGGATCGGCCTCCCGAACGCGTCGATCGATCTTAGCGCCTATGCGGACGACGTCGTGGCCGCGTTGCGCAAGGAGCTCACGCGTCCGGACACGCTGATGGCGACCATCGATCGGCTCTACCCGCGGATGTCCGAGCGCGAGCGCGCCACGCTATGGAAATACCTGATCCCGCGGGCGAGGGAGGACCTCGAGGAGCGCGTCGCCGAGTACGGCGGCTTGTTGCCTTTCGAGAACGGCGGCCCCGGCCTCATGAACGGTGTCGGCTCGCTGCGCTTCGTCATCGGCACGATCCACCGCGACGCGAGGGAGATCGAGATGGCTTGGGCCTCGCCGCCCGACCTCAACGGGACGACCATGCGGCGTGCGCTCCTCGTCGACGGCGTGTATGCGCCGCCCGGGAGCCCTCGCTTCGGAGCCATGTCCCGCGACGAGGTCACCCCCGAGCACCTGGACGACCTGGCCGGCGTGGCTTCACTGTTCGTCTCCGGCACCCAGGGGATCGCCCCGGCCGACGCGAGAGAGGGCATCTCCTCGGTGCGCCAGATCATGGATCTCGTCAGCAGCCTCGAGCCCCCGCGGTTCCCGGGCTCCATCGACCGCGACCTGGCCGAGCGGGGACGAGGTGTCTACGAGGAGGCGTGTGCCTCGTGCCACGGCACGTACTCGCCGGAACTCGACCGCCCCCGTCTCCTTTCGCATCCGAACCGCTTCGTTGCGCAGGATCGCATGGGGACCGACCCGGCGCGCTGGATGGCCGCCGACAGCGTGTCGCTGCGCATCATCGACGAGATCGGGTACGACGGCTACATCGACGCCGTGGGCTCGGCCGGGTACGTGGCGCCCGACCTGACCGCCATCTGGGCGACCGCGCCCTATCTGCACAACGGCTCCGTACCGACGCTGTGGCACCTGCTCCACTCCGAGGCGCGCCCCGAGCGGTTCTACGTGGGTGGGCACGCGCTCGACTACGACAAGGTCGGCATCGCCGGACACACCGACGGGGACGGGACGTACCGGTACCCGCACGGATACGAGCCCTGGTCGCGGCCGATGCTCTACGACACCACCGAGCGGGGACGCTCCAACGTCGGGCACGACTTCCAGACGCTCACCGAAGCCGAGAAGCACGCGGTGCTGGAGTACATGAAGGTGCTGTGAGGTACGGACGCGCCGTGCGGCTCAGCGCTCCCCGGATCCCGCCAGTTCGGTTGCGCGCTCCATCGCCGCACCGAGCGCGTCGCCCCGGAAGCCGCGACGGGCCAGGTAGCCGTGCAAGCGGCGCCTGGCCTTGTCGCGCTCGGGGCCCGGATCGCCGCCCAGCGCCGTGACGAGCTTCACGCCTTGCCGGCGGATCCAGCCCTCGGCGGTCTCGAGCGCGAGGTCGATGTCGCTGGCACCCTCGTCCTCGAACACCTGGTCGATCGTCGCGAGCGCCGTGTCCGGATCGAGTCCTTTGGCCCTCAGCTCCGAAGCGAGGCGGGCCTTGCCGCGCGGGCGGTGGCGGAGACGGTCTCTCACGAACGCGGCAGCCACCGCCGTGTCGTCGAGAAGGCCTTTCTGCTCCAGCCGATCCAGGCAGGCGTCGATGCGCGCCGGGTCGTAGCTCTTCTGGCGCAGCCTGGTCTTGAGCTCTCGCCTCGTGCGGGCTCGGTATGAGAGCAGGTTGAGGGCCGCCTCGCGCACACGCACGTCCGCGTCCGCCTCGAGCAGCTCACGGCGAGCATCGGGGGGCAGGGGATCGCCGACTCCGAGCCGGCTGCGCTCGAGCGCTTCGAGCGTGATCTCGAAGGGCTCGTCGCCCGTATCCAGGTGGATGAGCACGCGCAGCCCGCGGGGACGGCGCGGCTCGATCTTCTTGATGATGGGGCGGGGTGCGGCCATGGAGGAAGATATCGACTGCGCCGGGTACGGGGACCGGACAGACGAGCGTTCCATGGAGCACGGGGCGGTGGAATGGCGGAACGGGTGCCCTATCCCGTCTGCTGCGCGTACCAGGCTCCTTCCTTCAGGTCGTGGTAGAGCGTGAGGACGCGTCCGTCGTCGAGCACGACGGTCCGATACTCCCTGGAAATCGTCTCGCGCCACCATTCGTCGTCGATACGCCAGCGCTCGCGCACGACCGCCACGCGGCGTGCCGGCTTGCCCGGCAGGCGGACGTGGACCGGCTCGCCGTGCTCGTCGGTGCGCACGGTCACGGGCTTGGGCCGGCCGAGCGGCTTGAGCCGCGGCCGGCGGTTCGGCGGAGTCGGGCCGCTCATGGGTCGAAGCTCAGGAGGGCGTGGCGCCGCTCCGGGATCCGGGACCACGGGTCGACCTCGACCACCCGGTAGAGCGGCGAGTGGCCGAGGCGCAGCTTGAGCTCCTTCACGGCGTCGCGGAGCGAGGGAGGTACCTCTCCCTGACCGAGGTCGCTGCCTCCCGTGTCCCGCCCGCTTCTTTCTTTCCGGTCGAACAGGCTCGTCTGTGCGCTTTGCGCGCCGAAATGGGTGAGCTCGAGCAGGAGCGTCTCCACGGCCTTCGGGGGAGGGGATATCGCCATCTTGGCGCGCAGGGGCGCGGCGATGCGCTCGCGCTCGGCCGTGGGATCCCGCAGCACCGTCTCGACGAACCACGATCCACCGCCCTCGAGATGTGCGCCCATGCGCACGCCCGTTACGCTCCGCCCGCGGCGCGCGGGCCGCGAGAGCGCGCGCTCGACCAATCGGTCCAGGGCCCCGTGCAGCGTCTCCGTGAGCCCGACCGGGTTCGGAAACTCGAGTGAGGTGCGGATCGGTCGGGGGCGGTGCCAGGGACGCACGGGATCGATGCGGCGCCCCGTCGCCCAGGCGAGGGCGCTCCTGCCTTCCGACCCGAACTGCGCGACGAGCGAGGGCTCGGGGAAGCGACGCAGCTCGCCTAACGTGGCGATGCCGAGACGCTCCAGCCGCTGCACGACCAGAGGGTCCACGGGCAGCACGCTCACCGGGCAGCGGGCCAGGAACCGGGAGAGCTCGCGCTCGGTGACGATGACCGGCTCCCCTACCCGGGCGGCCGTGGCCGCGACCCAGGCGCCGAACTTGCCCGGGGCCATTCCGGCACGGGTCGCCGCGACCAGCGGGGCGGGGAAGACCTTGAAGAGCGAGCGCAGCGCCCGGTCGATCTGCCGTGAAGGGGAGCCGAAGAGCCGGCCCAGGCCGTCCATGCCCAGGAAGACGCGTCCACGGCCGGCGGGCTCCAGGACCGGCGTGAGGTCGCCGAGGGCCTCGAGCATCGTGTCCACTGCGGCGTCGTAGTGCGCGGGATCGGGCTCGAGCAGCGTGAGCGACGTGCAGAGCGAGACGGCCTGGGAGACGAGCTGCCCGGGGCGGACCCCGGCCTCGTGCGCGCGCTCCGAGACCTGCCAGATCGTGCGGCGCGTGCTCTCGCCGGGAGAGAGCAGGGCGACCGACGTGCTGTCGAGCTCGGGGGAGCGCACCAGCTCCAGACGGAGCTCGAAGGTGGGGAGCCAGAGGCAGAGCGCCTGCTGGCTCCCCGTCTTCACGCGGGGGGCCGCGGGAAGGAAGGCGGTGGTCGATCCGGGGCCGCTGGCCCAGCTCTGTGTCCAGTTGGAGGCGGAGGGGTCCTGGCTCTGGTCTTGGGCCCACCCACGACCTTGGTGGGTGGGAACCCTATCCTGAGCGCTCGATGCGGCCATGCCCATAGCCCGTTGGGACGATGTGAACGTGAATGGTGGAGACGGCAGGTCCCCGGCTTCCGGAACACTCCCCCCACATCCGCGTCCGCCCACCGTGGGTCCGAAAACCGGGGACCGGTAGCTCCATAACCGAACAAAAACCGAAATTGGACACCGAAGATAAGCCGAAGATCAGGGGCGTGCAACCGGGGGGATTTCGGGTCGATGCATGGCCGATCGGAGCGCCGGATCAGGCGCCTGGAGTCAGCCCCAGGGGCTCAAAACGGGAACGTGATTCCGAGCCGGGTGAAGGGCTCCCAATGGCGAATCTCGGCGACCACGACGTCCGAGTTCTCCGCGTAGTACCGCTGAGGAACGCGGTGCCGTCCCAACTCGAGCTCGATGCCGATCCTGGAGTCAGGGACCTGCACGGTGAGGGCGCCGCCGTACCAGGGCTGCCAGGAAAGGTCGGTGTCGTCGCTGCGTGCCCGATCCACCATGGCGGGGATCAGACCTGCCCCCACCGTGAGCGACGAGTGGATCCCGCCGACGTCGAGGGTGTGTCCGAGGGCGGCGCGCGCCCGACCCCACGACTGGCTTCCCCTGATGTCGACCAACTGGCCGTCGTACGTCGTCTGGTAGCCGATGTCCAGGCAGCCGTAGCCGTTGAGCAGCAGATCGAGAGCTCCCGACACCACCCAGGACCCCCGACTGCGTGCCTCGACCCCGACTGTGAGTCCTCGCTCGCGGGAGAGGAGATTGCACGGGGCGTCGCTACGCCACGCATACCCTACCCGTGCCGCGAGCGCCGGCCACTGCGCCGACAGGGTGGAGTGCACCCCGAGAAGAGCCGTCGCCACACATCCCAGCACGAACCCACGTGGCTTCACCCGCCCTCCCAGCGCAGCTTATTCGATACGATACACCCCTACGTGCGGCACCCGCTCCTCGTCAACCCGGATACCGACCGCGCGGCCTTCGGTGAACGCGCGCAGCGCCACACCCGCGGGCGCCGTCAGGTCCATGGTGGGGCTCAGCGTCTCGGCGTCGATCGCCCTCCAGCGCTCACGTCCGTCTTCGTCGGCGAGCCTCACCCAGAGCGTGCCGTCCACGGAGCGCTCGAGCCCGCAGACGGAGCTGAGCATGGAGGGCACGTACAGATCCGGAGACGTCGCGTCGATCTGGCTGGGGAGCTCTCCGAGCACCTGCTCGCGAAGGGCGTCGGGCAGAGACCCGCCGGCAGGCGCGACCTCGGCCGAGCGACCCATCCGAAACGAGCCGTTCTCGCTGCGCCACTCGCTCAACGTGCCGTCCATTCCGGACGCCACCCAGAGCTCGCCGTCGGCTCCGACGACCGCGTGGGCGAGGCCGCACAACGACGTTCCGATCGAGGCGGTCGCATTCGGGCCCGTGTAGAGCAGGTCCCGAGAGGGGACGCTCAGCACCGTATCCGTTATGCCGGGTCCGACGAGCAGCACCGACTCGATCGGCTGAGGGTCTCGCCGGGCGATTCCGCCCTCCTGCAGCGTCACGTACGTGCCGTCCGCCACCCGGATGGCGCTCTGCGCCCCGAACGGCAGACGCCCGGTCGTCAGCAACTCGCCGGTCAGGCTGTAGTCGTTCACCAGGGCGCTCGGATTCAGGACAGAGACGGTATCTCCGCGGACGTCGATGTCGATCGGTCGGTTCAGCTGCCCGGGATCGCCTCCCCGGCGACCGAACGTCCGCACGTACGCGCCCGCGTCGTCGAAGACGCGAATGCGATCCGAGCGTTGGTCGAGGACGTAGACGTTGGCATCTGCGTCGACGGCGACGTCCGACACCCAGCCGAAGACCTCCTCGAGGCCTCCGTCGGCCGACCCGATCTCATGATCGAGCGTGGTTTGGACCTGCGCCACCTGGGGCGCGACCATCAGCGCGACGAGGGAAGGGAGTAGCATGGCGAACCGGACTCCGTGTGTTGCGTGTGCGATGGCGCTCGGTGGAACGCTACCCCTCGCGTTCGTGAAAACGAAGGAAGGCGTAGAGCTCGCTCCGTTGCGGATGGGCATCGAGCCATTCCCTCATCTCCGTGATCCGCTCGCGGTCGGCGTCGTCCAGCTCGAGCACCAGGGGCGCGGGATCGCGTGCCTCCCGGTCCACCCGGTGGAGGCGGTCTTGCCATTCGTCGGAGAGGATGCGGTGGAGCTGCGTGGCCAGCCCGCCTGCGAGAAGCGCCTCCCATTCCCCGGCGTCGAACCACGCGCCGCCGCAGTTGCGGCACTGGTCGATGGTGAACGAATGCGGGGAGC
>JASFUR010000153.1:0-7503 GCA_050050215.1 Gemmatimonadota bacterium | reverse complement strand
TTCTCGATCAAGTACAACGACGGGAACCAGACGCGGCAGGACATCACCGAGATCATGCAGGCCCAGCTCGCACAGATCGGCATCGACGCCCAGCCGCAGGTCGTGGAGTGGGTGACGCTGCTCTCACAGATCAACGATCCGGCCATGCGGGACTTCGACGGGGTGGTGATGGGCTGGGTCAACGAGTTCAGGCTCGACGACACCGACCTCTTCGACTCCGACCGCATCGACCAGCCGTACGCGTGGTCGGGAACGCAGAACCCGGAGATCGACCGTCTGGTCGAGGAGCTCGGCGTCACGATGGACCGGGACCGGGCGAAGGAGCTGTGGACCGAGTACCAGCGTGTGCTGGCCGAGGAGCAGCCCTATACCTTCTTCTACTTCGACGACCGGCTCGAAGGAGTGAACAACCGACTCCAGGGTGTGGTGATGGATGCGCGGGGGGAGTGGGTCTCCGTGAAGGACTGGTACATCGATCCGGCGAGCCGTTGAGGCCACCGTCCGCACCCTGACGCTTTGACCAAATACATCTTCCGGCGCCTGCTCGGCGCCGTCCCGCTCGTCATCGGCATCGCGACGATCACCTTCTTCGCGGTGAACCTGGCGCCCGGCGATCCCACGGCCCGCTTCCTGTCGCCGGGGATGAGCCAGCAGGTCATCGATCAGATGCGGACCAACTTCGGTCTGGACCAGCCGGTCGCGGTCCGGTACGTGAAGTGGCTCGGCGCGATGTTCACCGGGGACTTCGGGTACTCGTTCTCGCACTCGCGGCCCGTCCTCGACGTGCTGGGCGACTTCCTCCCCAACACGCTCATCCTGTCGGCCGCCTCGCTGCTGGTCGCCTTCGTGCTGGGCGTGCTGCTGGGGACGATTCAGGCGGTTCGCCAGCACTCGGGGCTCGACTCGGGGCTGAGCGTGGTCCTCCTCTTCTTCTATTCGATGCCGTCGTTCTGGCTCGCGCTGATGCTGATCCTGACGCTCAGCCTCTTCGCCCGGAACGTCTGGGAGCTGCCGCTCTGGTTCCCCGCGTCGGGGATGGTCTCGACCGACTACGATTTCCTGTCGGCCGTGGGCCAGTTGCGTGACCGCTTCATGCACCTGGTGCTGCCGACGCTCTCGCTGGCGCTCGTGCTGACGGCGGGGATCGCGCGCTACATGCGCGGCAGCATGCTCGAGGTCATCCGCCAGGACTACGTCCGCACGGCCCGCGCGAAGGGCCTCTCCGAGCACGTCGTCGTCTTCAAGCACGCGCTGCGCAACGCGCTGATCCCGATCATCACGCTGGTGGGGCTCTACATCCCGGTGCTTTTCAGCGGCACGATTTTCATCGAGTCGGTCTTCGCGTGGCCCGGCATGGGACGGACGATCTACGACGCGATCCTCCAGCGCGACTATCCACTGGTGATGGCCGGGTCGTTCTTCTTCGCGATCATGGTGGTCGTCGCCAATCTGGTTGCGGATATACTGTACGCCGTCGTGGACCCGAGGATCAGGTATGAATAGCGCGACCGGTGGTCCCACGGCGGCGGCGCTGCTCGCGGCCGAAGCGCACGGATCCGGCGTCCGGTCCCGCGGCGGGCGGCCGCTGTCCGCCGTCCTCCCGGGTCTTCCTCAGCTGCTCGCCGGCCGCTGGGGCGCCGGGGCCACGGCGCTCCTCCTCTGGGTCGGGCTCCTGTGGATCGTCTTGGGGCGCTTTTCGCGCGTGGCGGCATCGCTCGGGGGCGCATGGGAGGAGCAGCTCGCCCTCGCGACCGTCGTGGTCGGCATCGCGGGCGCGTGGATCTGGTCGTGGCGGGACGTCTCCGCGCCGAACGAGCTGAAGCGGGTCGGCGTGAGCCAGTGGGATTTGGCGGTGCGGGCCTTCTCGAAGAATCGGACGGCGGTCGCGGGCCTGATCGTCATCCTGGCGCTCTACGTCGTTGCGCTGGTGACGCCGCTCGTCGCTCCGTTCGACCCGGCGCTGCAGGGTGATCTGCTCACCGAACGGCTCACGGGGCTCTCGGCCGCCCATCCCCTGGGCACGGACCAGTTCGCCAGGGACGTGCTCTCGCGGCTGCTCTACGGCGCGCGCATCTCTCTGCTGATCGGGTTCGTCGCGGTGGGTATCAGCGTGACGATCGGGACGCTACTCGGGGCGGTGGCGGGCTTCCTCGGTGGATTCATCGACGGGGCGATCATGCGCTTCGTCGACATGGTGATCTCGTTCCCGCGCCTGGTGCTGCTCATCACGATCATCGCGCTCTTCGAGCCGTCGATCTTCTTGATCACCGCGGTGCTCGGTCTCACGCTCTGGCCCGGCACGGCCCGCATCGTGCGGGGCGAGGTGCTGAGCCTGCGCGAGCGCGAGTTCGTGCAGGCGGCGACGGCGCTCGGGTTCTCGAAGACGCGCATCATCCTGCGCCACCTCATCCCCAACGCGCTCGGCCCGGTGATCGTGGCGGCTACGCTAGGCATCGGAAACACGATCGTGCTCGAGGCAGGGCTCTCCTTCCTCGGCCTCGGCGTGCAACCGCCGACGCCGTCGTGGGGCACGATGGTGGCCGACGGAAGGAACGTGCTGCTCAACGCGTGGTGGCTGTCGACGTTCCCCGGGCTCGCCATCGTGTTCACGGTGCTGTCGTTCAACCTGGTCGGTGACGGGCTGAGGGACGCGCTCGATCCGAGGCTGCGCACGTGAGCGAGACGCTGCTCTCCGTGCGGGACCTGCGCACCTGGTTCTTCACCGACCAGGGCGTGGCCAAGGCCGTCGACGGGATCTCGTTCGATATCCACCCGGGGGAGACGCTCGGGATCGTCGGGGAGTCGGGGTGCGGCAAGACGGTCACGTCGCTCTCCGTGCTCGGCCTCCTGCCGCAGCCGCCCGCGCGCATCATGGAGGGGAGCTCCGTGAAGCTCCGGGGTGAAGAGCTGATCGGGTCGGGGGCCCGGCGCATGAGGGCGCTCCGGGGCAATGAGATCTCGATGATCTTCCAGGAGCCCATGAGCTCGCTGAACCCGGTTTACACGGTCGGCGACCAGATCGTGGAGGCGCTCCGCCTCCACAAGGGGCTCGACAAGAAGGCGGCGCGCGAGGAGGTCGTTCGGCTGCTGGACGAGGTGGGCATCTCGGAGCCGCGCCGCCGGCTGGACGAGTACCCGCATCAGCTGTCGGGCGGCATGCGGCAGCGCGTGATGATCGCGATGGCGCTCTCGTGCGAGCCCAGCCTCCTGATCGCCGACGAGCCGACGACCGCGCTCGACGTGACGATCCAGGCACAGATCATCGAGCTGCTCGCCAGCCTCAGGGCGCGGTACGGGATGGCCGTCCTGCTGATCACGCACGATCTGGGGGTCGTCGCCGAGGTCTGCGACCGCGTGGTCGTGATGTACGCGGGGCAGGTGGTGGAGACCGGCAGCGTCTACGAGATCTTCCAGGAGCCCGCGCACCCGTACACGCGAGGCCTGCTCGACTCGTTGCCCTCGGTCGACGACCCGGGCCGACGACTCGACTCCATTCCGGGGACGGTGCCCAACCCGATCGACTGGCCCGAGGGATGCCGCTTCCGGGCACGGTGCGCGCTGGCCCGGGACGGGTGCGAGCAGCCTCAGGAGCTGGTGGACCTCGGGGGCGAGGGCAGGGCGGCGCGCTGCTGGCTGGCCGGTGAAGGCGCGGTGGCCGCGGCTCCCGGAGGAAGGCAATGAGCGACACGGGATGGAAGGACGCCACGACCACCGGGGGCTCCGGTGCGCGCGCGTCCGCGGGCTCCATCGACCGCTCGCAGCCGCCGCTCCTCAGCGTGCGCGGCCTCGCGAAGCACTTCCCCATCCGCAGTGGCTTCCTGGGTCGTGCGAAGGAGCACGTGAAGGCCGTCGACGGCGTCAGCTTCGATCTCTGGCGCGGAGAGACGCTGGGGCTCGTGGGCGAGTCGGGCTGCGGCAAGTCGACGACGGGGCGCGCGATTCTGAGGCTGCTCGAGCCGACCGCCGGCGAGGTGACTTTCGACGGGTTGGACGTGCGCGCGATGGACCGGGAGCGGCTGCGTACGTTCAGGCGCCGTGCCCAGTTCGTCTTCCAGGACCCGTTCGGCTCGCTCAACCCGCGGCTCTCGGTGGGTGCGATGCTCGAGGAGGTTCTCGAGGTGCACGGGCTGGGTGGCCCGAACCGCCGCGACCGCGCCGTCGAGCTGCTCGAGCTGGTCGGTCTCAGGCCCGAGCACGTCGACCGGTACCCGCACGAGTTCAGCGGGGGCCAGCGGCAGCGGCTCGGGGTGGCGCGGGCGCTGTCCGTCGAGCCCGACTTCCTGGTCCTCGACGAGCCGGTGAGCGCGCTCGACGTGTCGGTCCAGGCCCAGGTGGTGAACCTGCTGGAGGACCTTCAGCAGGAGCTCGGACTGACCTACCTCTTCATCGCGCACGACCTCGCGCTCGTGGAGCACGTGAGCGACCGCGTCGCCGTGATGTACCTCGGCCGCATCGTGGAGACCGCCGAGGCGGGCGAGCTCTACGCCGCGCCGAGGCATCCTTATACGCGAGCGCTCCTGTCCGCGGTGCCGCGTCCCAATCCCGTCGGGCGGGAAGAGCGCAAGCGGATCGTGCTGCCCGGCGACGTGCCCAGCCCGGTCGATCCACCGTCGGGTTGCCCGTTCCATCCGCGGTGTCCGCACCCCGCCAAGGACGACTCGTGCAGGACGGTGCAACCGCAGCTAGAGGGCGATTCGACGGGGCATGTGGCGGCTTGCCACCACCAGTTCGTGGAGGCGAGAATCGGGACTTGACACTCCCTGGGGGGCTACGCATGTTGCGTCCCTCGCGTCTTCACGCCCTTCTGCGGTTGCTGCCGCGGAAGGGCTTCTGTCACAAAATCTCAAGAAAAATCATTCGCGGGAGGTCCCCCTTGTCGATGCACCTATACGCTCTGTTGCTCCAAATACCGGGCGTGGACGCTCCCGAGCTGACGATGGGCGAGCAGCTTCGGACGAACTGGGACGCGACCGGCGGCATGCGCTGGCCGCTCGCCATCTGTCTCGTCGTGGGCATCATCGTCATCGTCATCAAGTTCATCTCCCTGACCGCCAAGTCGTCGAAGACGAAGAAGGTGCTCAAGGACGTGGACGAGCTCCTGACCCAGCAGAGGATCAAGGAGGCGCTCGAGCTCACCCGCGACACCGACGCTCCGGCGGCGAAGATCCTCAACGCGGGCCTCGAGCGTCACGACGAAGGCACCGACCGCGTCATGAAGGCGATCGAGAACCAGGGCCTCATCGAGATGAGCAAGCTCGAGAGCTGGTTGGTCGTGCTCGCGACGCTGACGAACGTGGCGCCGCTGCTCGGCTTCCTCGGCACGGTCTGGGGCATGATTCTCGCCTTCCAGTCCATCGAGGCGGCGGGCGAGGTCGAGGCGACGCTGGTCGCCGGCGGCATCAAGGTCGCGCTGCTGACGACGGCAGCCGGACTCGTGATCGCGATCCCGGTGTCGGTCTTCCACAACTACTTCGTGGCCAAGATCGACAGCCTCGTCATCGACATGGAGGAGTCGGCGCAGAAGATGGTCGACACGCTCCACGCGATCGAGATGGGTCGATCGAGCTGACCCGGGCTCCACACCGCAGGCTGGAAGGGCCACCCCGATCGGGGTGGCCCTTTCTTATGGCAAGTTGGGGCCCGGACCGGGTATAGTGAGAACATGATCGCACGCGCCTCCGTCACCCTGACCCTCGTACTCCTGCTCCTGGGGTCGCTCGCGCGTGTCGACGAGGCCCGGCACCCGGTCACGGTGAGCGCCACGGCCCGGGATTCCGCGATATCCGAGCTGGCCGTCGGCCGCTACTGGCACGCGGCGACGATCCTCCGGGAGGAGGACGCCGAGGACGGCGAGCCCACCGACGTGCTCCTGCTCGCCCGCGCCGAAGCCGGATGGGAGAACTGGGAGGCCGTGGCCGAGCTGCTGCGCGACGCGGAGTGGCTGGCAAGCGAGGGTGGCGGTTCAGGGCTGTACCTGTTGGGTCGCGCCCTCGAGAACGGCGACGAGTGGATCGCCGCCGCGGACGTCTACGCGGCCTACATCGCGTCCGCGACGCCGGCGGCCGCCGATGGCGGCGACACGCCGCAGGTCGTCGAGGCGAGGCGGACCGCCGCCCGGGCGAGGCGCTCGCGAGCCCTGTGGCGGGCAGGTGAGCACACCGAGGCGCTGAGCCTCATGGCGGACCTTACGGAGTCGACGTCCGTGCACAGCTGGCTGGCGGCCGACCTTGCGCTCGAGGCGGTCGAAGAGGGAGATACGGCCGGCGTCCGGTCGCTCCTGCCCCACGTGATCGACGCCCGTGCGGTCGCGGCGGTCTGGCGCGCGGAGCCGGACGCGGCCCTGGCGGCCGGGGACACCGGTGGAGCGGCGAGGGTCTACCGGATGCTTCGGGAGGAACACGAAGGGACCCGGCGCGGCGACGTCACCGTGGAGCTGGGCCGGCTCGTGCTCGAGGCGGGCGACACCCTCCAGGGTCAGAGCCTGCTGCTCGAAGGCTTGGAGGAGGCCGGCGGGGCCGAGCGTGCCCGGGCCGCGGAAGCGTTGGTGGACCTGGGCGGGTTCGACTTCGAGCTCACCCTGGACCTCGCGCGTATCCTCGACCGGGCCGGCGACGGCGAGCGCGCCCTCCGAGCCTACGACACCGCGGCAGAGCTCGCCGGGCTCGACGGGATCGAGTTCCCCGAGGGCTCTCGCCTCGAGCGGGCGCGCATCATGGCCACGGTGGACGCGCGCCAGGAGGAGGCGCTCGAGGAGCTCCGGGCGATCCGGGAGTCGACCTCGAACGAGCGCATCGGCGCCCGCAACCTCGAGGTCTGGCGCGAGCTCCGCCGCCGGCAGGGCATGGACGCCCAGGTGAGGACGCTGCGTGGCTGGCTTCTCGACGAGTATCCGGGCAGCCCCGAGGCGATCGAGCTCGTCTACGACGAGGGCATCGGAGCCGAGGGGCGTGGCAGGCTGGATGTCGCGCTCCAGCGCTACGCGTTCGTCTCGGAGCACGCGCGCACGTCCTCGAGGGCGGGCGAGTCGAGGATGCGCTCGGGTCAGATCCATCTGCGTCGCAACGAGCTGACTGCCGCCGCCGAGGTCTTCGAGGCGTATCTGGCGGACTTCCCGAACGGACGCCGCTGGCAGGAAGCGGCGTACTGGGCCGGTCGCACGCGCCTGGAGCTGGGGGACACCGCGGAAGCCGAGCAGCACCTCCGGCGTGCGATGCTCGAGCAGCCGACCGAGTACTACGCGGTCGTCGCCGCCGACCTCCTGGACGTGCCGTACGTGGTCGACGTGCCGGAGGGCGAGGGACCGTCCGAGCCGCTCTGGCTCACCGCTGGGCTCGCCCGGCTCGACGCGCTGCGGGAAGCCGGACTCGACCGTGGCGCGGAAGCCGAGGTGTCTGCGATGCGAGGCGCCGCGAACGGAGCGCGAGGACCGACGCTGGGCCTCGCCGAAGGGCTCATCGAGCGCGGGCTCACCATCGAGGGCATCAACCTCGGCTGGGCCCTGCT
>JASFUR010000152.1:0-7511 GCA_050050215.1 Gemmatimonadota bacterium | reverse complement strand
CCAAGGGCATCGACTACGTCGGCGCCGGTACCGTGGAGTTCCTGCTCGACAAGGACAAGTCGTTCTACTTCATCGAGATGAACACGCGGATCCAGGTGGAGCATCCGGTCACGGAGGTCACGACCGGTATCGACCTCCTGAAGGAGCAGATCCGCGTGGCCGCCGGAGAGGCGCTCGAGATTCCCGACGAGGTCACGCATCGGGTGCACGCGATCGAGTTCCGTGTCAACGCCGAGGACCCGGATCGCAACTTCGCTCCGTGTCCGGGCTTGATCCACACGTTCCACCCCCCGGGTGGACCCGGCGTGCGCCTGGACACCCACGTGTATGCGGGGTACCGGGTCCCGCCGCAGTACGATTCCTTGCTCGCGAAGCTTATCGTGAGCGGCAACACCCGCGATGAAGCGATCGTTCGGGCACGACATGTGCTGGATCAATTCATCATCGAGGGAATCCCGACCACGCTTCCCTTCCTGAGGAAGATCGTGGACAACGAGGATTTCGTTCGTGGTGACTTGGATACGGGCTTCGTGGCCCGCATGATGGAGGCGGAGGAGGGGAAGGGATGAAGATCGACGCCCACTTCACGTCGGGAGAGGTCGACCAGGGAGATCTGGCCGACCGGCTCGTCGTGGTGATCGACGTGGTCCGTGCGACCACCACCATCGTCGAGGCCCTGGCCAACGGCGCCCGGGGCATCTACCCGACGGACTCGACGGAGGAGGCCGTGAAGCTGGCGCACTCGCTGGGGCGTGACGACGCCCTTCTCTGCGGGGAGCGCCGGGGCCAGAAGGTGGAGGGATTCGACCTGGGCAACTCGCCGGCCGATTTCACGCCGGACGCCGTCGGCGGGAAGCGCCTGGTCATGAGCACCACGAACGGCACGACTGCCTTCAGCCTCGCCCACGAGAGCGAGCGGGTTCTGGCCTGTGCGTTCACGAACCTCAGCGCGGTGGCCGAGGAGGTCTCCGGCGTCGAGGAGCTGGTGGTGCTCTGCGCCGGCCGCGAGGGACGGTTCTCGATGGCCGACGCGCTATGCGCGGGCCACCTGATCGCCCGGCTCGTGCAGGAGAGCGAAGACGACCACGAGCTCAACGACGCGGCGATGGCCGCCAAGACCCTCGCGTCGCGAAAGCCCAGCAAACGCCTTCTGCTCGGCACCGCCGGCGGCAAGGCGCTCGTCGAGATCGGGTTGGAGGACGACCTGGAGATCTGCGTGGAGATCGACCGCCACGACTTCGTCGCCGAGATGGTGGACCAGGCGGTCATCAGGTCGGGAGCGTGACGCCGCGAGCATGGTGACGCCCGAGCAGCGACGGGAGATCGGCGGGATCGCCCTTCTGGCGATCGCGCTCTCCTTCCTGCTCTCACTCCTCCCGGTGACCGTCTTCGGGGCCCGGGGACTCGAGTGGTTCCCGTCGGGGAACATGATGGGTCCTGCCGGGGGCGCGATCCGGGGTGTCCTCACGTACATCTTCGGCGTCTCGGCCTTCCTGACGCCCGCGATCTTCACGATTCTCGGGCTCCACGCGGGCGATTGGCTGTCGCGCGAGCGAGCGATCCGGTTCGGTGCGCTCTTCGGTGGCCTGCTGGTCCTCGGTCCGGTGCTCATCCGGGTGCTGGGGGCGGAGGAGGCCGGCGGGTGGTTGGGCGAGGACCTCGGGGGAGCTCTGGTGGGGCTCGTCGGAGGGCTCGGAGCGCTGATCATCACTTCGGTGGCGCTCGTCGCTCTGTCCGTCGGCACGCTCGGCTGGAATCCGTTGCGCTCCGTAGGACGGGGCATGCTGGCGGGAGGCGACGTGGCCGGGCGGACGGCCAAGCGGCTCGCCGACAGGGGCAGGGAGCTCGCCGAGTCGCGCGGCCAGCGGAGCGAGGGCATCGTCGTGATCGGCGAAGAAGAGGCCGAGGCCGTGGAGGGGATGGCTCCCGAGTGGGCGGCCACCGACAGGAACGACGCCGACGAGCCGGAGGACGCCTTCGCCGACGTGGCCCCCGACGATACGGACGCCGCCGACGAGGAGGTCGCGACCGGTGTGGCCGCCCTCGAGCCGGACCCGTTCGCCGAGTCCGTGTCGGACGACGAGGACGACTTGCCCGAATCGGACGCGGCCTCCGACGGTTGGGGCGACGAGGTCCCGCCGATGGAGCTCCTGAGCGCCCCGGAGGCGAGGGACCGCGCGAGCATGGAGCGCCAGCTCGACGAGCTGGGGCAGATCCTGGTCGAGAAGCTGAAGACGTTCAACGTCCAGAGTGAGCTCGGCGGCCGGACCACCGGTCCCATGGTGACCCAGTTCGAGGTCGTGCCGGCACCCGGCGTGAAGGTGAACCGCATCGCCAACCTGGACGCCGACCTCGCGCTGGCGATGAAGGCGCACGCGATCCGGATCGTCGCGCCGATTCCGGGCAAGGGAGCCGTGGGCGTGGAGATCCCGAATCCGCGGCCCGAGATCGTCAACCTCCGCGAGGTCCTCGAGAGTGCCGAGTTCCGCAACGCGAAGGGTGAGTTGCCGTTGGCGCTGGGCAAGGATCTGAACGGTCGCCCCTACGTCGCGTCGCTCGAGAAGATGCCCCACGTGCTCATCGCGGGCGCGACCGGTTCCGGCAAGTCGGTGTGCCTGAACACGATCGTCACGAGCCTGGTCTACAAGAACACCCCCGAGACGCTCCGGCTCCTGATGATCGACCCGAAGATGGTCGAGCTCTCGGTCTACTCCCGGCTCCCGCACCTTCGTCACAACGTCGTGACCGATCCCAAGGACGCCGCCGGTGTATTGAAGTGGGCGGTTCTCGAGATGGAGCGCCGCTACGCCCTGTTGAAGGCGAATCACGTCCGCTCGATACAGGAGTTCAATCGCAAGGCGCGGGCGGGCACGGTGCTGAAGCGCAGCGAGCCCAAGGGCCCCGAGGGAGACGAGAACCGGTGGATCTACGCGGACGGAGTCCTGCCGTACATCGTCGTGGTCGTGGACGAGCTGGCGGACCTGATGATGACCGTGCAGAGCGAGGTCGAGAAGCCGCTCACGCAGCTCGCCCAGAAGGCGCGGGCCATCGGGATCCATCTGATCGTCGCGACGCAGCGTCCGTCCGTGAACGTGATCACCGGGCTCATCAAGGCGAACTTTCCGACGCGCATCGCCTTCCGCGTGGCGTCGAAGACGGACTCCCGCACCATCCTCGATCAGAACGGGGCGGATGCGTTGCTGGGGAACGGCGACATGCTCTTCCTTCCCCCGGGCCGGAGCGACCCCGTGCGCATCCAGGGCGCGTACCTGCCGACCGAGGATACCGAGCGGCTGATGCACTGGTACGTCGACCTCCTCGAGCGGCGTGGACCTCCGGAGACGGAGGAGGAGCACGAGGCGTTGGAGACCGACATCCTGGAGGAGCTCCGGGGCCAGGAGATGGAGGATGCGGCGGCGGTGGTCGAGGAGATCGCCGCCGACTGGGACGAGCTCTTCAGGGCCGCGGCCGAGGTCTGCATCCAGAACCAGGGCGGATCGACGTCGCTCCTGCAGCGGCGTCTGAGCATCGGATACGGGCGGGCGGCGCGCATCGTGGATCAGCTGGAGGATGCGGGCGTGCTCGGGCCGTCCGAAGGGGCCAAGGGCCGCGAGGTGCTCGTGGACATGGCCGAGCTCGACGCGATCTGCGGCATGGGGTCCTCGGGATCGTGACGCCCGCCGCCGCTCGGGCCGTCTCGGCCGTGGTGATCGCCGGGGCCTTCTGTGTCTCCCCCGCCTCCGGACAGGAAGACGGGCAGACGCGCCTGGAAGCCGCGGCCGAGCGCTATGGGCAGGCCAGTACCCTGTGCGCCGACTTCGTCCAGGTGCGCGCCGTGCCACTGCTTCGCCAGGAGGTGACGCAGCGTGGCCGGCTGTGCTCCGCCGACCCGAACCTCTTCGCCATGCGCTTCACGGACCCCGAGGGGAACGTGATCGTCAGCGACGGGACCACTCAGTGGATCTACCGGCCCAGTGACAACCCGAACCAGGTGTTCAGGGCCACGATCGGGCCGGAGACGGGTGGGCAGGACTTCTACCGCGAGGTCCTGGAGGACCCGGGCAGCAAGTACCAGATCACCTGCGCCTCCCGTGAGGATCTGGACGGACACCCGACCTTCCGGCTGTGTCTCCGGTCCAAGACGGTGACCCGGGACAGGCCCGACCTGGTCTGGATCGATGCGGAGACCGACGTGGTCCGCCAGCTGCACTTCACGGAAGAGAACGGCAGCGAGCGCACCATCACCCTGTCCGACATCCAGTTCGACGTCAGCCCACCGGATGGCTGGTTCTCGTTCACGCCCCCGTCCGGGGCCGTCGTCATCGAGATGTGAGCAAAGGCACTGTGAGCGGAAAGACTCGCGACCTCCCGGTCTTCCCGGTGGCACCGGAGCCCGTCCGCCCGGACGTGTCGCCGGATGCCGCAGCCGTGCGACACGAGATCGAGCTGACGGGGCGCGCAGGGGGACCCCGCATCGCGCTCGTCACGCTCGGCTGCGACAAGAACACGGTCGACTCCGAGCGCATCATGGCCTCGCTCGTCGGCCACGGAGCCAGCGTCTCGTCGGACGTGGATGGGGCCGAGGTGGTGCTCATCAATACCTGCGGGTTCATCCAGGAAGCCAAGGAGCAGTCGATCGAGGCGATCCTGGAGGCGTGCGACCTCAAGTCCTCGGGTGGCGTGAAGGCCGTGGTGGCGGTCGGGTGCCTGGTCGAGCGGCACGGGACCGAGCTCGCACAGGAGATCCCCGAGGTAGACCTCTACCTGGGGCTGACCGCGCTTCCCGGCCTGGTTCCGGAGCTGCGGACCAGAGGGCTTCTGCCCGAGGAGGACCCGGCCGTTCCGGTCATGGAGCGCCCGCTGCGCATCATCACGTCGGAGACACCGCACACGTCGTACCTGAAGATCAGCGAGGGCTGCGACCACACGTGCGCGTTCTGTGCGATCCCGCTCATGCGTGGTCTGCACCGGTCACAGCCGGTGGAGGAGCTGGTGCGAGAGGCGGCTTCCCTCGGTCGGCACGGCGTAAAGGAGCTCAACGTCGTCTCCCAGGACACGACCTGGTACGGGCGGGATCTGCGCCGGCGCGACGCCTCGGCGCCCCTCCTCCCGGATCTGCTCGGCGCCCTCCTCGAGGGCACCGATGTGCCCTGGTACCGGCTCTTCTACATGTACCCCTCGGGGATCACGCGCGAGCTCGTCGAGCTGATCGCTCGCGAGGACCGCATCCTGCCGTATCTCGACATGCCGATCCAGCACGGCAGCGACCGGCTGCTCGAGGTCATGCGGCGCCCCGAACGGCGTGAGACGATCCGTGAACGGGTCGCGTGGCTGCGGGAGGCCGTCCCCGACCTCACGCTCCGGACGACGGTCATCGTGGGCTTCCCGGGCGAGACCGACGAAGACTTCCGTGAGATGCTCGACCTGCTCGAAGAGATCTCGTTCGAGCGCGTGGGTGCGTTCACGTACTCGGTGGAGGAGGGGACGCGAGCCGCGGAGATGCCCGGTCACGTCCCCGAGGACATCAAGGCCGACCGGCTCGAGGAGCTCATGGAGCTGCAGCGGGGGATCTCGTTCGAGAAGAATCTCGCCCTGGTGGGGCGGACGATGACGGCGCTCGTCGACGAGGGCCTGGAGGACGACGCCGAGCACATCGCTGTGGCGCGGACCGCGGCGCAGGCCCTGGATGTCGACGGGGTCACGCACATCCGCGGTGACGCGCCGTTGGCGCCCGGGACGATGCTGGATGTTCGCATCGTGGACGCGCTCGATTACGATCTGGTGGCCGAGGTCACGACCCGATGAGGAGAGGGGGGATGTCGCTGGTGCGCACGTTGCTCGCGGGACTCGCCCTCGTGGCCCTCGTCGCCGCTCCGGCGCGCGGGCAGGACCTGGCGGACTTGGACTACGAGTACCTGTCCTTCCGCGGAATCGGCATCGACGGAGGCTACCTCTGGCCGACCCGGGTGGATCCGACCTACAGCCTCGGGATCCGGGTCGACATGGGGTACGCGGGTCCGGGCCTGCGCGTCGTGCCGAACTTCACCTACTGGTCTTCGTCGCTGGTGGGGTCGGAGGTGACCGAGCTCGAGGACCGGATCTCGCAGCTCATCGAGGAACAGACCGGCTCGCCTCCCTCCACGCTCGATCTCGGGAGCATCGACTGGCGGGACTACGCGATCGGCGTCGACGCCCACATCGTCTGGGACTCGCTCTTCGACTTCCTGACGTACGGCGGGCTCGGCGTGAGCGCGCACATCATGGACGGCCGGGGAGGTGCCATCGAAGGGACCTTCGTGGAGGACGCGTTGGACGGCGTTCAGGCGGGCCTCAACCTCCACTTCGGCATCGAGTATCCGGTCACGCCCCGATTCCGGATCTACACGGTCGGCAAGTACGAGGTCATGAGTGACCTGCAGTTTTTCCACGTGCGCGCCGGATGGCAGATCATGACAGGACCCAATGCCCCGGGGGAGGAACGATGACGGAGGGCGGAGCCCAGCTCCGAGTGGGGGTGGTCGGGACCGGCGCGATCAGCCAGATCGTGCACGTGCCGATCTTCGCCGAGCGCGAGGACGTGCAGCTGCTCGCTGTGTCGGACGCAGTCCGGCACAAGGCGAAGGCGTTGTCCGACCGCTTCGATGTCCCCCTGGTGCTCGACGACGAGGAGCTCATCGGGCATCCGGACGTCGACGCCGTCGTCATCTGCACGCCCAACCACCTGCACGAAGAGATGGCGATTGCGGCCATGGAAGCCGGCAAGGACGTCATGGTCGAGCGCCCCTTGTCGATCTCCTCCGAGGGCGCGGCCCGGGCGATCGAGGTCGCGGAGCGGACCGGCCGCGTGATGATCGTCTGCATGCCCCACCGGTTCCGACCGGGCGTGGTGGCCCTGAGAAGCTTCATCGCGGGCGGAGAGCTCGGTGACGTCTATGCCGTCCGTGGGAGCTGGATGACCCGGCCGATCCCCTCGTCGAGGCGATCGTGGCGCCAGGACCGTGCGCAGGCGGGTGGTGGCGCGCTCGTCGACCTCGGCGTACCGGCGCTCGATCTGTGCCTGTGGATGATCGACTTCCCGGCCATGAAGCGCGTCTCCTGCGTGACCGCCACGATCGACGGGGCGGAGGTGGAGGACGCGGCGACGCTCATGGCGGAGACGGAGGACGGCACCGCGCTCACCCTCGAGGTGAGCAACAAGCTCTACGCGGGCGAGGACCGCTACTACGCCCGCGTGATGGGCACGGAGGGCTCCGGGTCGCTGCCTCCGCTCGAAGTGTTCAAGCAGGCGGGTGGGCGTCCCTTCGAGGTGACCCCCAGGCAGCCGAGGCCCAGCGGCGGCGAGAACCCGTACACGAACGCGTATCGCCGCCAGATCGACGATTTCGTCCAGGTCGTCACGGGACGTAGGGAGCCCGAGTCGCAGCAGGGTCAGGTGGGCTTGATGCAGCTCGTCGAGGCGGCGTACCGGGCGGCGGAGTCCGGGCAGGAAGTCGAGCTATAGACACGTCCGA
>JASFUR010000151.1:0-7535 GCA_050050215.1 Gemmatimonadota bacterium | reverse complement strand
CGCTTCCGTCAGAATCTGCTCGGAAAGCGCGTGGACTACTCCGGCCGCTCGGTCATCGTGGTGGGTCCGGAGCTGAAGCTCCACCAGTGCGGTCTCCCCAAGGCGATGGCGGTCGAGCTGTTCAAGCCGTTCATCATCCACGAGCTCGAGAAGCGTGGCGAGGCCGAGACGGTCAAGCGCGCCAAGAAGATCGTGGAGCGCGCGGACCCGAAGGTCTACGAGGTCCTCGAGGACATCATCAAGGACCACCCGGTGCTGCTGAACCGGGCCCCGACGCTGCACCGACTCGGTATTCAGGCCTTCGAGCCGGTGCTGGTCGAGGGTAAGGCGATCCGGGTGCATCCGCTCGTCTGCGCGGCGTTCAACGCGGACTTCGACGGCGACCAGATGGCCGTCCACCTGCCGCTCTCGTACGAGGCTCAGCTCGAGGCTCGCGTCCTCATGCTGTCCTCGAACAACATCCTGCTGCCGTCCAACGGACGGCCGGTCGCCGCGCCGACCCAGGACATGGTCATCGGCGCGTACTACCTGACGGCGCCGGGTCTGAAGATCGGAGACCTCGAGAAGGTCGTGAACGATCCCAAGGCTCCGAAGAGCCGTCGCGACCAGTGCGACAAGGAGCTCGACGAGCTCTTCGAGGGGGCGCATCGCTTCTCCGCATACGGAGAGGTCGAGATGGCGCTGACGCAGGAGCACGTGACGTTCCACACTCCGGTGTGGTACTGGGTCGGAAAGGACTTCGGCGGTGGCGTGGGTCCGGGACGGTGGTTCCGGACCACGGCGGGTCGGGTGCTCTTCAACTCGATCATCCCCGACGAGTTGGGCTTCCTCAACGCGACGTTCGGCAAGCGGGAGCTCGGAGATCTGGCCTTCGACTGCTTCAAGATCGTGGGCCTCGGGCGCACCACGGAGTTCCTGGACGCGCTCAAGGATTTCGGCTTCCGGTACGCCACGATGGGTGGCATCAGCGTCGGCATCGACGACCTGCAGGTTCCGTACGAGAAGCTGGAGATCCTGAAGGAGGCCGACGAGCAGGTGACCCGGTTCCAGAAGGCGTACGCCAACGGGTTTATCTCGAACGGCGAGCGCTACAACAAGGTGATCGACACCTGGACGCACGCGAACAACGACGTCGCGGACGCCATGGTGAGCCACCTGCAGCGCTCCAGGGCCGGATTCAACCCGGTCTACATGATGATGACCTCCGGCGCCCGCGGTAACCGCGATCAGATGCGGCAGCTCGCGGGCATGCGCGGCCTGATGGCGAAGCCGCAGAAGAAGCTGACCGGTGGCATCGGCGAGATCATCGAGAGCCCGATCAAGTCGAACTTCCGCGAGGGACTGACCGTGGTCGAGTACTTCATCTCGACGCACGGCGCGCGGAAGGGCCTGGCCGACACGGCGCTCAAGACGGCCGACGCGGGCTACCTGACGCGTCGACTGGTCGACGTGGCGCAGGACGTCACGGTGACCATGGAGGACTGCGGCACGATCCTCGGCCTCGAGATGACGGCCCTCAAGGAGGGTGAGGACATCATCGAGCCGCTCATGGATCGCATCGTGGGCAACGTGGCGCTCGAGGACATCTACGACCCGATCGACGGCGAGCTGCTGGTCGAGGCCGGCACGCTCATCGACGAGGAGGCCGCAGAAGCCATCGAGGATGCGGGACTCCAGATGGCGAAGATCCGCTCGGTGCTCACGTGTGAGGCCAAGCGCGGTCTGTGCCGGATGTGCTACGGCCGGAACCTGGCGACCATGAAGACGGTCGACATCGGAGAGGCGGTGGGCATTCTCGCCGCCCAGTCGATCGGCGAGCCGGGCACGCAGCTCACGCTGCGCACGTTCCACATCGGTGGTACGGCCTCGCGCATCGCTGCGCAGACCCAGCGCAAGTCGAAGATCGACGGCACGGTCGGGCTCGACCGCGTCACGATCGTCGACACGCACGACGAGCAGCGGATCGTCACCTCTCGCGAGGGTCAGATCCTGCTCAAGACGGGCGAGGGTGCGGTGCGGAGCCGCCTGGCGGTGCCGTACGGCGCTTCACTCGCGATCGAAGAGGGCCAGACCATCGAGGCGGGCGACCTGCTCTTCAGCTGGGACCCGTACTCGGAGCCGGTCGTCGCCGACGCCGAGGGCGTGATCGAGTTCGTCGATATCGTCGAAGAGCAGACGATGCGAGAGGAGCTGGACGAGTCCACGGGTCGTCGCCAGATGACGATCATCGAGGACCGCGACAAGAAGCTCCATCCGACGATCCAGATCCGGAAGGACACCAAGAAGCGAGAGAAGCTGCGCGAGTTCATCATCCCGGTGGGCGCGCAGCTCACGGTGCACGACGGCGACAAGGTCACCCTCGGCGACACGATCGCGAAGATCAGCCGAGAGGTGTACAAGACCCGCGACATCACGGGTGGTCTGCCGCGCGTCGCCGAGCTCTTCGAGGCGCGTCGCCCGAAGGACCCGGCCGTCATCACGGAGATCGACGGCGAGGTCAGCTTCGGCGACATCAAGCGCGGTAAGCGTCAGGTCCACGTCACGCCCGACACGGGCGAGCAGCGGACCTATGACGTGCCGGTCGGTAAGCACATGCGCGTCCACGCGGGCGACAAGGTCCGGGCCGGTGACCGCTTGAGCGAGGGGCCGATCAACCCGCACGACATCCTGGCCATCAAGGGGCCGAGAGCCGTGCAGGAGTACCTCCTGAACGAGATCCAGGAGGTCTACAGGCTCCAGGGCGTGAAGATCAACGACAAGCACATCGGAGTCATCGTTCGTCAGATGCTCCAGAAGGTGCGTGTCACGGACTCCGGTGCGACCGAGCTCCTCGAGGGCGAGAACGTCGACCGGACCGAGTTCCGCGAGGTGAACCAGGACGCGATCGGCGAGGGCGAGAAGCCTGCCCGTTCGGAGCCGTTGCTCCTCGGCATCACCAAGGCGAGCCTGACGACCGAGTCGTTCATCTCGGCTGCCTCCTTCCAGGAGACCACGAGGGTGCTGACCGACGCCGCGGTGCGCGGCGCCCGGGACGACCTGCAGGGTCTGAAGGAGAACATCATCATCGGCCACCTGATCCCGGCCGGTACCGGAATCCATCGGTACCAGAACGTCGAGTTCATGGTCGAGCAGTCGTACTACGACGAGGAGATCATTCCGCTCACGGAGCCGGGCGAGCTGGTGCCCGGCCTGGCGTTGGCCTCGGAGGAGGACCTCCTCGAGGTGGACTGACGGGCGATCGGTCCGAGACCATCGCACGGATGAGAGGGGGTGGGCCGTCGTGGCCCACCCCCTCGTCTTGCGAGTCGGCTGGTCGTGTCCGCTGGGAGCCGAGCTGGAGGCGGGCCGCGCTCGCGCCGCAGATCGCGCGTACCGAGCGATGCCGACTTGCTGGAAGCCGGATACCTTTCTCCACGCGGACTGCATTCCGGAGACCGTCGTGTGAATGAAGATCCAGGAGTCCCCCTGCCCGCTCGAAAGGAAGGGTGCCCCGTGACCTGGACGGGTCGATTCGCGGCCCTCGTCGCCACGGCGATGACGTTGTCACTTTCGGCCTGTGCGTCGGTACACCCGACGGCCTCGGGCCTGGTCGATCGGACCACCCCGGGCGACGACGTGCTCCGCATGGTCTACTTGGGAAACGGCGGGTGGATCATGCAACATGGGACCGACATGGTCCTCACGGGGCCGCTGTTCACGAATCCCGGGATCTTCAGAGCCGGACTCGGTCCGATCCGGTCCGACGCCACCCTGGTCGATCGATACATGTCGCGCTACGACGTCTCGGCGGCCGAAGCGATCCTGGTGGGGCACGGCCACTACGACCACCTGCTCGACGTACCCAGGACGGCGACCGCGCACGCGCCGCGCGCCATCATCGTCGGAAGCAGGACCGTGAAGAATCTCCTCGGAACCTGGTCGGGCCTCGAGCAACGCATCGATCTCGTCGAGCCCTGGGCCGGGGATGAGTCGCAGCCGGGGCAGTGGATGTACTACGGCGGAGCCCGGGTCATGCCTCTACGCTCCCACCACGGACCGCACTACGTCGGGTACACGCTGTTTCAAGGCACGGTGGAGGCGCCGTTCACGGAAGAGCCGCAGTGGGCGCGCGATTGGGTCGACGGAGAGTCCTACGCTTTTCTGATCGACTTCATGACGCCACAGGGCACGATCGCGTTCCGGGTCTACTACCAGGATGCGGTCGCCGAGCCCCCGTACGGCCTGGCGCCCGAAGCCGTGATCGCCGAGCATCCCGTGGACGCCGCCGTCATCGTTCCGTCGACGTTCGAGGAGGTGGACTGGCAACCCGAGGCGCTCATCGACAACCTCGAGCCGCGTCGCGTCCTCCTCGGCCACTGGGAAGACTTCTTCATCCCGGTGTCGGAGCCGATGCGTCCTTCACCGCCGACCGACCACGCCGAGTTCGAGAAGCGTTTGAAGCGCGTGTTCGACGGTGACTGGTGGCGCCCGGAGCGGTGGACGGAATTCCGCTTCGGACCGGTATCGGACGGCGTGCGTCAGGCCGGCTAGCGCGCCGCCGTGGGCGCCGATGCGCCCCCGTAGAACTCGGACGCTTTGTAGCGATCGATGCCGCGCATCAGGAGCAGCTTGCCCACCGCGGCCCCCGGGACCCCGATCAGCAGCCCCACGAATCCGAAGAAGTAGCCGCCGAGCGACAGCACGAGCACGACCGTGACCGGATGCAGGCCCACGGAGTCGCCGACGATGCGAGGGCTGATGACCGATCCCTCCAGGAGCTGAGCGATCCCGTAGACCGCCACGACCTTCAACAGCGAGATCCCCACGCTCCCACTCACGAGCGCGATGAAGACCGCGGGAATGAGGCTGAGAACGATGCCGAGATAGGGAACGATGTTGAAGACCGCCACAATCAACGCGAGGGTGCCCGCGTGCGGGAAGCGAGTGAGCAGGAGTCCGATCCACGTGATCGTTCCAAGCAGCACCGCGACCGTGAGCTGCCCTCGCAGATACCGAGAGATCATCTGGTTGCACTCCCGGGCGAAGGTCACGGAGGCTTCGCGTCGGTCGTGGGGAATCATGTCCCCGACCATGCCGAGGATCACGTCCCAGTCCCGGAGGAGATAGAACGTCAGAATGGGCGTGAGGGCGACGTAGCCGAGCACTGTGAAGGCCGAACCGATTCCCCTGCCGAAGCCCAGGAGGGTATTCCAGACCCAACCGACCAGGGCCTCCTGGCGCTCCTGCAGGAAGGCCACGACCGAGGCGGCGTCTATCGTCTGGACTCGCGCCAGCAACTCTCCGAGAACGGGCACGTTCTCGCCGACCCCCCGTTGCTCGACGTCCTGTACCCAGCCGACCAGCCGTTGGAGGAAGATCGGTACCTCCTGGACGACTTCTCCCAGCTGCCGCGCCGCCGCGGGCAGCGCCAGAAAAGTCGTGGCGGCCAGGAGGACCACGGTTGCCAAGGAGAGGATCCCGATCGCCAGTCCACGCGACACTCTGATGCGTTCCAGATGGTCGACGAGTGGGTCGAGGATGTAGGCCAACACGAGCGCGAGAACGAATGGCGCCAGGACGGAGCCGGCGTCGGCCAGCAGCCAGAACACGGTCACGACGGCCGCCACCGTGACCAGGGCGACATGTCCCGGGCGTCCTCGAAAGGGCAGGAGCACGGCCCACAACACCGCAAAGAGAATCAGCGGGTTGAGGAGATCGCGCGCGGCGTAGAGGAAGAAGGCCAGGACGAGAATGACCGCTGCCGCCTCCACACCCCTCCAGACTGGAGCGTCAGTGTCGCCACTTCGCATCGATTGCGTATCCCCCCCGGGGTTCGGTATCGAAGGATCCGGGGATCCTACGTCAGTCGCGGCCATTCGTCGAACCGCGCCCCGCACCGGCGGAGGGAGGAGGGTCCTACCGGGCTTCGGCCGCCTTCACCGCCTCGTAAGCGTTCACGACCCCCCCCGTGACGGAGAGGGTGCCGAACGGGACGCGCGGACCCTGGCCCGGCGTCGGAACGACGCGGTCACCGAACCGGACGGCGCTGTCGAGCACGATCTGCTTCACGTCCGCCGCGGTCAGGTCGGGAAAGTAGGCCATGAGAAGCGCGGCTACGCCGGTGACGACCGGTGCGGCCATGCTCGTGCCGTCGTTCAGGTCGAACTCGTTCCCGGGCACCGTGGACAGGATGGCCACGCCGGGGGCGAAGATATCCACCCGCTGCTGCCCGTAGTTGGAGAAGGTGGCTGCGAGCGATTGGACGTCCCAGTTGGCCGCGCCCACCTCGATCCAGTCCGCCGCCGCACCCCCGTCCTCGTATGTCCGCGTCGGGAAGCTGGGAACGACGTCGATGTCGTCGCCGTCGTTACCGGCGGCATGGATCATCAGCACCCCGTGCTCGTCTGCGTACCGTACCGCGTCGTCCACGAGTGACTTCCGGGGGGAGAACGCCTTCCCGAAGCTCATGTTGATGATGTCGGCGCCCTCGTCGACCGCGTATCGGATCGCGTTCGCCACGTCCTTGTCGCGCTCATCCCCGTTCGGGATCGCGCGCACGATCATGAGTCGGACGCCCGCGGCGATGCCGTCGATCCCGATTCCGTTCCCCCGCTCGGCCGCTATGATGCCGGCCACGTGGGTTCCGTGGGACGCATCCGGCCCCGTCACGTCCGCGTTCCCGTACACGCGCTCGGACCCGTCGTCGAGATCGTCTCCTACGATATCCCTCGGATTGAAGGAGAGGTTGAGGCCGTAGTCGTACATGTCCTGGTACGCCTCTCGGGCCTCCTGGACCTCGGCGGGTGGGAGGCCTGCTTGGTCGAGCTGCAGGAAGATCGTCTTGGCCTGCACGACCTCCTGGCTCGTCGACTGGATGCCTCGGACGTTCTCCGGTGTGGGCTCGGCTCCGTCCAGTTGGCTGCGCAGGATCGGCATGATGATGTCCAGCGCGTCGCCGATCTGCTGGACCTGGGCCAGCGTCCACTCGACCTCCTGGCTGCGCTCCTCGTAGGCGGTCGCGACGTCCTCGCACGTCGTTCCTTCGGGGGCGGACTCCCCGGCCTGACAGGCCGCTTGCAGTCGCGTGACCTCGAAGGTCTCCTCGTCGACGTTCCGTCCGTCCGGCCCGCCGATGAAGTTCCAGCCGTGCACGTCGTCGACGTATCCGTTCCCGTCGTCGTCGCGGTCGTTCCCGGGGGTCTCGTCCGGGTTGGTCCACAGGACGTCGCGCAGGTCGACGTGGGCGGTGTCCACGCCTCCGTCGATCACCGCGACCACGACGGTGCGCTCCGGGCTCCGGCCGGCGAGCAGCTCCCGATAGGCCCGCGTGGCGCTGGTTCCCGGCACCCGGTCCTCCTGCAAGTCCAGGAGCTGCCATTCCCGAGGTGCCTCCGTCAGCGGCTCGATCGTCGCCGGCGGGGCCGGCGCAGCGGGTGCCGGGCTCGGGTCCGCGGCGGGTGCCGGAGCCTGCGGGGTCGGCGCGCTGGCCGGCGGGGAAGCGCAGGCGGCAGCGACGACGAGTGGCAAGAGAAAGCCGAAGCGTGTCTTCATCGGGC
>JASFUR010000150.1:0-7596 GCA_050050215.1 Gemmatimonadota bacterium | reverse complement strand
GGGATCGCTCGCGACGAGAAGGGGGTCGGGGAGGCCATCGAACAGATCCACGCGCTCAAGGCGCGGGCCGATGTCATGGGATCCGGGGGCAGCCGCGAGTACAACCCCGGGTGGCACACGACGCTGGATCTTCAGAATCTCCTGACCGTCGCGGAGGCGATCGCGCTCGGTGCGCTCACGCGCGAGGAGAGTCGCGGAGCCCACTCCCGCATCGACCATCTCGAGAAGAAGAAGGAGTGGGGCTCGTTCAACCACGTGATCCGGAAGGGATCCGACGGCGAGATGGAAATCCGCCGGGAGCCGATTCCCGACATGCCTCAGAACCTCAAGGACATCATCGAGGAGCAGGGCTGATGGCCACCACGACCACGCAGGAGTTCAAGGTCTGGCGCGGCGACCAGAACGGCGGCGAGATGAAGAGCTACGAGGTCGAATGCGGCCCGGGCTACGTCGTTCTGGACGCCATCCACCAGATCCAGGCGGAGCAGGCGAACGACATGGCCGTCCGCTGGAACTGCAAGGCCGGCAAGTGCGGATCGTGCTCCGCCGAGATCAACGGCCGTCCGCGCCTCATGTGCATGACGCGCGTGGACGAGCTGCCGGACGACGAGCCGATCACCGTCGAGCCCATGCGCACCTTCCCGCTGGTGAAGGACCTGGTCACCGACGTGTCCTGGAACTACGAGGTCAAGCAGTCGATCCCGAAGTTCCAACCGTCCGCGCCCAACGGGGACGACGGTACGTGGCGCATGGAGCAGTACGACGTCGACCGACCGCAGGAGTTCAGGAAGTGCATCGAGTGCTTCCTGTGTCAGGACGTCTGTCACGTGCTCCGGGACCATCACCTGCACGACAAGTTCGCCGGCCCCAGGCACTACGTATACGCAGCGAACTTGGAGATGAACCCGATCGACACAGGCGACCGCCTCGCGGCGTTGCGGGACGACCTGGGCATCGGCTACTGCAACATTACGAAGTGCTGCACCAAGGTGTGCCCCGAGGGAATCACGATCACGGACAATGCGATCATCCCGCTCAAGGAGCGCGTCGTGGACCGCTCCTACGACCCGCTGAGCATGCTGCTCGGGAAGATCCGCGGGAAGTAGCCGGATCGGTCGTGCGGCGGCCGGCTCGCCGTCCGACCGGTGTCTCCACCGGGAGCCGTCCCCGGTGGGCGTGGCGCAGGCTTCAGTCGATGGCGGCGGCTCCGGAGCCCTCGGAGTCGCGCAGCATCCCTTCGAGCCGCTCGGGATCGTCGGTCCCGATGTAGTCGACGCCCATGGCGATGAGTGAGCGCCACACCTCCTCGCTCTCCGGAGTCGCCCAGAAGCGCACCTTCCTGCCCTCCGAGTGCATCTGCTCGACGACGCGTCGCGCCGCGGCCAGCCTCGCTTCCTCCGTGGGCGGGCCAAGCCGCTCCCAGTCCTCGCTCACGAGGGGCATCGCTTCGGGTGCGACTCCCGCACGGTCGTCCAGGATGCGCCCGTCGATCGCGACGTGGCGCACCGGGGCCCGCTCGATGAGGTCCAGGGCCCGGTTGCCGGAGAGGACCACATCGACCGCGCCCGGCAAGGCCACGCCGTCCGTCCAGGTGGTGAGGATGTCCGAGTAGCGACCCAGGACCTCGTCGAGGGCGGCGTACGTCTCGTACGCCTCGGTCTTCACGTCGACCAGGAGCTGAAGTGGCGGATCGGAGGGTCCGTACACCGCCCCTCCATTCGAGCGCACGACCTCTCGCAGCGGGTCGAGGTAGAGGCTCGCCAGTGTGGGTGTCCGGTCCGGTTGCACGTCGTCGGCACCGTGCGCGACATAGAGCTCGCCGTCGAGCAGGACCACGTCGGCCTCGATGCTGGCGAAGCCCCGCGACAGAGCGTCGAGGAGCGGGAGCCCTTGCTCGTAGTTGTTGTGCGAGTGCGAGCGGGGCAGGAACGTCGCGGCGGTCGGCGGGGGCGAGACCTCCGGCCGGGACGAGTCGGCGGTCCCCGCGGCGCAGCCGGCGAGCGTAGCCGCGGCCACGAGCGGTACTGCCACGGCGAGGGCTCCGGGCCTGGTCATTCCAACGCGCACGCCGCTACTTCGGCCTGCAGGATTCCTGGAGCTCATCGTCCTCGCGGTCGAGCCCCACCCACAGGTAGAGCGTCGTGTCACGCGGCTCGCTCCACTCGAAATCGAACTCGAGCTTGGAGCGCAGACCGAACTCGTGCGAAAAGCGCACTCCCTCTCCGGGCGTGGATTCGACCTCGAGGGTGTCCTCGGCGATCGTGTCGCGGGCCTTGATTTCCCACTCGCCGGAGTGCCCCTCCCAGACGTTGATGCAGCCGGCGAGCGTCATACCCATCGTGGGAAGCAGCACCGTGCTGACCGTGCCGTGTCCCTTTTGAATGGGAACCGTCACCCAGCTCCCCCCGTTACGGATCGTGGCCAGAATCTCCTGGATGTTCTGCGCACGGACGGTCCCCGGCACGGCCAGGCAGATGCCGGCGGCGACGAGGAAGCTCAGGGTCCTGAGACGCATCGGAGAGTCCGCGGAACGGGTATCGGGCTGCTACAACCATTGGTACTGGAGTCGACCGCGCAAGGATCCCCAGCGGTCGTGAGGGTGCGGCCGGCCCGTGCCCTCCCGTTCCATCCTCGGATCCTCTAGGTTGAGCGTCAGCCGCCAGGGGCATCCCCACGAATGCGGGATTGAGACCGACCCTTGGAACCTGAACCGGCTCACACCGGCGGAGGGAGCGCGGCGGAATCAAGGCGAGAGCCATTCCTCCGGGGCGGCCGATCCGCGACAGCGGACGGTCGCTTCTGTGTATCGGGAGGGCTCCGGAGTGCACGCTCGAGGAGAGGTGATGATCGAGAACGGCGGACGGAACGGCGAACGCGTGGCACCCAGGACCGAGGATGTGGGCACGGATTACCCGGGTGCCTTCCCCAACTCCAAGAAGGTCCACGTGGAGGGCCGCCACGGCGTGCGCGTCCCGATGCGTGAGATCCACCTGACGGGCGGCGAGCCCTCGCTCCGGGTCTACGACACGAGTGGGCCCCGTGACGTGGACGTGCGCCAGGGTCTGCCCGCGATCCGCGACGAGTGGATCCGCTCGCGGGCCGTGTCGGAGACGGGCCGCACACGCGAGCTCGCCGGCGACGTGGAGATGCCCGAGAGCCTCCGGAGGCGGACGCTTCGCGGTTCCGGCTCCGTCACCCAGATGACCTACGCACGCAACGGCGAGGTGACGCCCGAGATGGAGTTCGTGGCGATCCGCGAGGGCGTGGATGCGGACAAGGTCCGGACCGAGGTGGCCCGCGGCCGCGCGATCATCCCGGCGAACGTCAATCACCCCGAGCTGGAGCCGATGATCATAGGCCGCCAGTTCAAGGTGAAGATCAACGCGAACATCGGGAATTCCGCCGTGAGCTCCTCCATCGAGGAGGAGGTCGAGAAGCTGCGGTGGGCAACCCTCTGGGGCGCGGACACCGTCATGGATCTTTCGACGGGCGAGAACATCCACGAGACCCGCGAATGGATCCTGCGCAACTCGCCGGTCCCGATCGGCACGGTGCCGATCTACCAGGCCCTGGAGAAGGTCGACGGCGTGCCCGAGGAGCTCACCTGGGAGATCTACCGAGACACGATCATCGAGCAGTGCGAGCAGGGTGTGGACTACATCACGGTCCACGCCGGCGTCCTGCTGCGCTTCATTCCGATGACCGCGAACCGGATGACGGGCATCGTGTCGAGGGGCGGCTCGATCATCGCGAAGTGGTGCATGGCGCACCACCAGGAGTCGTTCCTCTACACGAACTTCCGCGAGCTCTGCGAGATCATGGCGGAGTACGACGTGTCGTTCTCGCTCGGCGACGGGCTGCGGCCGGGCTCCATCGCGGATGCGAACGACGAAGCGCAGTTCGCGGAGTTGAAGGTGCAGGGCGAGCTGACCGAGGTCGCCTGGGAGCACGGCGTGCAGGTCATGAACGAGGGCCCCGGCCACGTGCCCATGCACCTCGTCAAGGAGAACATGGAGAAGCAGCTGGAGTGGTGTCACGAGGCTCCGTTCTACACGCTCGGGCCGCTCACCACCGACATCGCGCCGGCGTACGACCACATCACGTCGGCCATCGGGGCCGCGCAGATCGGCTGGTACGGCACGGCGATGCTCTGCTACGTGACGCCCAAGGAGCACCTGGGGCTGCCGAACCGCGACGACGTGAAGCGCGGCGTGATCACGTACAAGATCGCCGCGCACGCCGCCGACCTGGCCAAGGGCCATCCCCGAGCGCAGGAGTGGGACGACGCGCTCTCCAAGGCGCGCTTCGAGTTCCGGTGGCGCGACCAGTTCAACCTCGCGCTGGATCCGGTCACGGCCGAGGAGTACCACGACGAGACGCTCCCTGCGGAGGGTGCCAAGGTCGCGCACTTCTGCTCGATGTGCGGGCCGAAGTTCTGCTCGATGAAGATCACCGAGGACATCCGCCGATTCGCTGCAGAACAGGGCATGGAGGAGGGGCAGGCCCTCGATGCCGGTATGAAGAAGAAGGCCGAGGAGTTCCGCGAGTCGGGAAGCGAGCTGTACGTGGAGGCGGGATCGTAACGTCTTCCGGCCGGGCGTCCGCGTGACGTCCTCCCGTCGTGTGATCGGTCGGGCCCGACCGTTGTGGCTGTGCCTGGGCCTCGCGTCGGTCTTCGCCGCGAGCGCGCGGGCCCAGGACGCGGCCGTGGCGCGTGACGACTCCGACCGTCCGTCCGAGGTCACGGACTCGGCCGGCCACGTCTACTTCTTCAACAAGGGCCGCGACTTCGGGACGGACGCCTATGCGGGTCCGTTCGACGTCATCTTGAACAAGGGCTTCGCGGTGGCCCAGTGGCAGGGTCGCGACCGGGAGATCTTCTCGTTTCCGTACGGTTGGAGCGCGGTCTGGGCCTCGATCACCCGGCCGGGCAAGGCCATGGAGCAGGCGGGGGGATGGGGCAACGTGCTCAAGCGCCACCTGGTTCCGTTCGTCGGTGACGACCAGGTGCGCGAGGCCCAGTGGGTGCCGAACTACTTCGGGCATCTCATCGAGGGCGGCATGGCATACCGGCGGCAGCTGGAGTGGAACCGTCTGCACGAGGTGCCCTTCTCGACGCTCAGCGCCGTCCTCGTCACGCAATTCGCGGTCATCCTGAACGAAGCCTACGAGACCCCGGCCGGCGACCCCTTCGTCGACAAGAACGGCACGGCCGGTCTCTTCGTCGACGCGGTGATCATGGACCCGCTCGGCATTCTGCTCTTCCACCACGACGGGGTCTCGCGCTTCTTCTCGGAGAAGCTCGGCGCCACGATCTGGCCGCGTCAGGCGTCGCTTACCTTCCCCGGCCCCCGGGTCGTGAACAACGGGGAGGCCGTCGTCTTCCGCCCGAAGCTCTGGTTCACCGACTCGTTCCGTTTCTTCGTCCGGACGGGGATCGGTGCGCAGTTCGGCATCAGCGTGCCGAGGGATGACGGCCTGGAGGTCGGAGTCGGGGTCGGGGCGGAGTCCTACTCGCGACAGCTGGACTCCGCCGGCGTCGAGTCGGCCGAGTTCGCGCTGTCCACCGGTCTCTGGATCGATCGCGACGGCTCGCTCCTCTTCAGCCTCACCTGGGAGGAGAAGACCGATCGGAGCCTGGCCATCGACGTGTTCCCGGGGGTGATCTCGATCGCGGGAACGACGGTCGGCGCCTGGTTCCAGTTCGACCGGGACTACAACCCGTACTTCGGAATCACCGGCAGGCGCACGATGGGCCTCGGGATCGGGGCTGGCTTTTAGCCGCTAGCGGCTCCCGTCCCGGATTCGTACGTCCGTGGTGGGCTCGGATCCGGGGGGCACGGGTGGACCGAGGCTCCCGTCACGGCTCCGCCGCAGCGTCCTCCGCACCCTGTCCACCGCGTCCCGGGGCGTGAGTCCCTGCCGGATGAGCCGCCGGACCCGTGCGGAGACGTCGAGCATCCTGTCGTCGCGGAGCCGTTGCCGCATGACGTCTCTCAGCACCGCCAGGGCGCGGTCAGCCGGGACCCCGCTCTCCATGAGGTCCGCCAGCACGACGACGGCCATCGGCGAACGGGGTCGGTCTCTGGGCAGGGCCCGCAGCGCATCCGCCGAGACCCCCCGCTGGAGGGCGTCCGCTCCCGCTACGAGAAGCGGAGTCGGGGCTTCGGGCCCGAATGCCCGCCGCGCTTGGCCGAGCCGGCTCGCATAGGCGCGCACGGCCGGCATCAGCCTCGCGGGCGGCACGCGCTTCGCCGTGCCCTCGAGCGCCTTCACGTACAGGGGCTCCTCGGGAACGCCGGACGCCGTCATCTCGTCCGCGAGCGCGGACAGGTCGCGGAAGACCTCGGCCGGAAGCGCTTGCTGGGCGCGGGTGCGTGGAGTTTCCTGGGCCCCGAGGCCCGAGGCCCCGAGCTCCAGGATGGCGACCATCGTCAGGATCGTGCGTCTCATCTCAACTCGCTCCTTCTATCACGAGGATCGCGCTCAGGCGTCCCCACTCGTCCGGCACGACGTCCTGCGTGTCCTCCGGCACGTACCATTCGTCATCCACCAGGAATCCGTAGTGATGAGTCCCGTAAGGGACGTCCACTTCGGCGGTCCATCCGTTCCCGTCCCGTCGCATCGGTACTGCATCCCACAGCGTGAAGTCACCGAGCACGTCGACCCGGGTCGCGCCCGCGGGTGCGTCGATCCGGATGCGGACCCGAGCAGTCTCCGTCGCTTCGGATACGACCTCGTACGGGACGACGGCTTCTTCCAGATCGAGCTCCTTCCGGTACAGGCTCCTCCCGAGGAGGACGCCTCCGCTCCCGCTCCCCGGCTCGGCCAGCGTGAGCGGATCGGGCTCGCTCTTGCCCACGAAGCCGCGCAGGCTCCATCCCGCTATGGGGATCACGAACGTCAGGCCTCCGGTCCACTCCGTCTCACCCCAGGGCGTCTCCCAGACGTCCCCGCGTACCTCCGCGGCGCCCCATCCACCCGACGTCACGAGGCGCGCGCCGCCCGAGGCGTACGTCCCTCCGGCGCTGTCGTGCAGGCCGCCGACCAGGCCGAGGCTCACCGGACCTTCGCCGAGAAGGAGCTCGCCCGTGGCGCCCGCCCTCCAGAGACCGTCCTGCAGGATGAGGTGGATGCCGTCGATCCGGCGCCACAGCTCGACGCGGGAGCCGCCGACGCCGAACACGCCGGCGGCCGTGGCGGTGACCGGGCCCTTGCGGTACGAGAGGCTCGGGCCGCCCTCGACCCCGAACGCCCGGTACGGGAAGGGAGCCTGCACCTGGAAGCCGACGAGCTCGAAGTCCATGCCCGCCGTCCAGTGGACGCCCCAGGCGTCGCGGATGGATCCGGACAGCACGCCAGAGACGAAGTCACCGCCGACCGAGTCGCCGAACGCCCGTCCGAGCATCAGCGACGCGCCGACGCCGGAGCCACCCATGCCGTAGCGGGAGGCGCGCAGTCCGGCGATCCCGAAGCGGGCGCTCTCGCCCTCGAGCCCGGCGGGAGGCCCCACCTGGGACGCGCCCAGCTCGACGGCCACGTCGGTCTGCGCCAGCGCCGGGCCCGGCACGACGCCGGTCATGCTTGCGGCGAGCA
>JASFUR010000149.1:0-7639 GCA_050050215.1 Gemmatimonadota bacterium | reverse complement strand
AGCGGTTTGCGCGCCCACCGGCGGTCGAGGACATCATCGAGCGGGCCGAACGTGAGCCTCGCGACGTGCCCTCGCACGGGGGCGACTCTCCCGTCGGATCGTCGCTCGACTGGCGCCGAGGCCTGGGGCAGTGGACACGGAGAGCCGCGGGAATCGCCGCGGTTCTCCTCCTGGGTCTCTCGGTGGGGCTGTGGATCCGCAACGAACCGCCGATGCCGTTCGGTCCTGAAGCTCTCGTCACGGGAGACAACGAAGTCGCGACCGTCACCCTCCAGGACCAAACCGTCGTGCGTCTCGCTCCCAGTAGCCGCCTGACGTTCTCGAGTGACAGGAGTGTTCGAGAGGTATCGCTGACCGGGCGTGCATACTTCGCTGTGGCGAGGGACGAGACGCGTCCCTTCCGCGTTCGGCTTGCTCAGGGCGACATCGAGGTCTTGGGGACGCGCTTCGGTGTGCAGAGCGGTCTCGATGACATGAGTGTCGCCGTGGTCGAGGGCTCTGTGCGCGTCGAGGCTCGTGGCGCCCGGCTCGATCTCGAGGCGAACGACGTCGCGAGGGTTACGAGCGCCGGCGCTCCCGAGGTCCACCGGGTGGACGATCCCTACGAAGCAATCGGCTGGTTGGGTGGCTTCCTGGCATTCGAGACTACGCCGATGTGGCAGGTGGCCGAAGAGTTCAGCCGCAGGTTCGGAACCACCCTCGCGATCGAGGACGAGAGGCTACGCAACCGTTCGGTCACGGGTTGGTTCGCGGACCAGACGCCGACCGAGATGGTGATGGGCATCTGCATGGTGCTGGAAGCGGAGTGCGTGGTCGATGGAGCGGTTATTCGCATGGGTCCAACGCCGACTGACGGGAGGACGAGAGCCGGCGATTCCATATAGAGCGTGGTTGGAAGCACTCCACTGAGAAGGTAGGAGGAGACATGAGAGCACCACCATCGTTCGCGCTAGCCATACTCTTGATGGGCCTGTTTTCCGCGCCCGTTCTGAGCAGCCAGTTGCCGGGCGGCGACGTCGTCGTGCAGAGGGATGCTCGCGAGGCGGATGGGGCTCAGGAAGGCGAGCGCGCCGAGATCCTCGGACGCAACGCCGATCTGGAGCTGAAGAACGTGCTGCTCGAGGATGCGCTCGGCCGTCTACATGATGTGGCCGGGGTGCCCCTGTTGTTCAGCCCCTCTCTCCTCCCCGGGGTTGTCGTGGACTGCGACTGCCGCGGGGCCACCGTGGAGGCCGTCCTGGACCGAATCGTCCGCGGAAACGGCCTGGACTACCTCGTGCGCGGTGGCCAGGTCATGATCTTCCGCTCGGATGCGGGACGGGGTCCTGACCCCCTGGCCCGCCGCGACGTTCTCGCGTCGCCAACGCAGACGCCGACCGAGCTACGGACCTCGGTGCTCGCGGCGCCGGCGCTACCCCTCGTGGGGGTCATCACCGGTCGCGTGACCGATGCTCGGAGCGGCCAGCCGGTCGCATCGGCGCAGGTCTACATCCAGGACCTGGAGATGGGCGCCCTGACGCAGCAGAACGGGCGATACCTCCTGCAGGCGGTGCAGGCCGGTACGTACACCATGACGGTGCAGCGTATCGGGTACCGCACGGCGAGCGCGGAAATCACGGTGGCCGACGATCAGACCATCGTGCAGGACTTCGTGCTGACGCAGGAGGCGCTGCAGCTCGACGCGGTCGTCGTAACCGGGACGCCGGCGGGGACACAGGTCCGCGCCATCGGCAACGCGGTCGGCAGGGTCCAGGTCGAGGAGATCACCCAGCTCGCGCCGGTCGAGA
Source organism: Gemmatimonadota bacterium (assembly GCA_050050215.1). GTDB lineage: Bacteria > Gemmatimonadota > Gemmatimonadetes > Longimicrobiales > Gaopeijiaceae > UBA2982. The sequence goes on along the minus strand of JASFUR010000149.1, from coordinate 5,852 downwards.
GCGTGCAGGACTTGCTCGGAGGCCGTGAGGCGGGCCTGAGCTTCCACCGACAGTCCGGCAACATAGGCACGGGCTCCCAGATCCGGATCCGCGGGGTCTCCAGCGTCAGCATGGGGAGTCAGCCTCTCATCTACGTGGACGGCGTGCGCGTCGACAACGAGGTGGCCGGTGGCCCGAACCTACGTGACGGCCCCCAGGTCTCCACGCTCGACGATTTCAGCCCCGACGAGATCGAGAGCATCGAGATCATCAAGGGGCCGGCCGCGGCGACGCTGTATGGGACCGAAGCGTCCGCCGGGGTGATCCAAATCATCACGAAGCGGGGACAGAGCGGGGCGCCCCAGTTCGACGTGTCGGCCCGGAGCGGGGGCACGTGGCTCCCGAACATCTCCGACAAGGTCGGCCTGAGCTACGGCCGCGACACAAACGGCGACGTCATCAGCTTCAACATCTACGAGGCCGAGAAAGCGGCCGGTCGGGAGCACTTCCAGACGGGCCTTCTGCAGACGTACGCGGGGAGCATGCGCGGAGGGACGGACGCGATCCGGTACTATCTCGCGGCCGACTTCGACAACAACTCGGGCATCGTCGACTACAACTGGCAGAAGCAGACCAATCTGAGAGCCAACGTGTCGGTGCTCGCCGCGGAAGAGGTCTCGCTCGACGTGAGCCTCGGCTACGTGACGGGCAAGACGAGCTTCATGCAGCAGCGCACGGCCTGGGGCATGTGGGAGCAGTTCCAGTGGGCCAACCCCGAGGGACAGGACCGCATCCTTCGAGGGTTCCTGAGGGCGCGCCCTGAGGAGATCGCCGACAACAAGGCGATCAGAGACATGAACCGGTTTACGACGAGCGCAACCCTCACGCATCGGCCGACGGGCTGGCTGACCCACAAGCTCGTGATCGGCACGGACATCCTCAACGAGACCAACAGCGTGCTGTTCCCGCGCCGGCCCGAAGGTGCGAATCACGATTTCGGCGCGCTCTCGCTCGGATACCTCGAGCTGGATCGTCCGAACCGGCGCTACAACACGCTCGACTACGCCGCCAGCGTCACCTACGACTACACCGAGCGCTTCACCTTTACGTCTTCGGTGGGCGCCCAGTACTACGCGCGCACCGAGGAGAACATCAGCGGCGTCGGCCGAATCTTCCCGGCCCCGCAGATCACGACGCTCTCGGGTGCGGCGCAGACCACGAGCCAGCAGACGTTCGTGGAGAACAAGTCCATGGGTGTCTACTTCCAGCAGGAGATGGGCATCAACGACCGGATCTTCCTGACGGCAGCGGTCCGGGGCGACGACAACTCGGCATTCGGGACGAATTTCGACGCCGCCGTCTACCCGAAGTTCTCGGCGACGTGGGTCCTGTCGGAGGAGCCGTTCTGGGAAGACCGGTTCGGCTTCATCAACCAGTTCCGGTTCCGCTCGGCGTGGGGCAAGGCGGGTCGCCAGCCCGACACGTTCGCTGCGGTGACCCTGTACCGGCCGGAGGTGGGTCCGGGAGGTAACCCGGCCGTATCGACGGACGTGCTCGGAAACCCGGACCTCGGTCCAGAGGTGAGCTCCGAGCTCGAGCTCGGATTCGACGCGGCCTTCTTCGACGACAGGTTCTCGACCGAGTTCACCTACTACAACCAGAAGGTGAAGGACGCGCTCATCTCGGTTCCCGTGAACCCGGTGTCGGGCTTTTCCGGCTCGCAGTCGGTCAATCTGGGCCAGCTTTCCAACTGGGGCTGGGAGCTCTCGCTCGATGCGCGCGCCTACGAACGAGAGAACTTCGCCTGGGACCTGGGCGTGGCGTGGTCCAGCACGGAGAACCGGGTCGACGACCTCGCAGGCGCGCCCACGACCAACGAGCTGACCGAGGGGAGGCCCTACCCCTTCCTCTCCGCGAGGCAGGCCTTGGAGGTCGAGTTGGACCCGGTCACTCGAAACGTCACGACGCTGACCTGCGACGGTGGCACAGGCTTCGACGGCAGGGACCGTGGGGGGGCGCCCGTGAACTGTACATCGGCTCCGCTCGTGCAGCTCGGCAACGGCCTGGCCATTCCGAAGTACGAGGCCAGCCTGAACACCACGTTCACCCTGTTCGACAACCTGCGCCTCTACGCCATGGCGGAGTGGCGCGGAGAGCACTGGCGCAGCCTGACCGACGCGTCATGCAGGCACGTGTGCTTCTACACGTCGCGAGCCGCGGTCGAGCGCCCGGACGAATACGCCAACACGGTCGCGGCGATCGACGGCCTGATTCCGAGCAGCCCCTACACGGCTTGGTTCAACGCTTCCTTCGCCAAGCTCCGGGAGATCAGCGCCACCTACTCGCTTCCGGCGTCCCTCGCGGGACGCATGGGCGCGTCGAGGGCTTCGATCAACGTCGCTGCCCGGAACCTGTGGACGATCTGGCAGGCGCAGAAGGACATCGGCGGAGCGCCGGTCACCGATCCCGAGGCTCGGAACGCCGCCTCGTTGACCGGCTCGAACTCCAACATCCCCCCGCTGGCCAGCTTCGTGGTCACGCTGCGGGCCTCCTTCTGATGCCTCTCCCCCGGAGAATTGAGACTGACATGACACATCCAACCAAGAAGCGCGGACCTCTCGCGCACGGGATGCGCAGAGCGGCTCTCCTGGCGGCGACGGTCGTTGGGCTGAGCGCCTGCGATTCGCTCCTCGAGGTGGAGTTGCCCGGCAACCTCACCGAAGATGATCTCTATCAACCCCAATCCGCCGAGATCCTCATCAACTCGGCCATCGCCGACTTCGAGTGCTCGTTCTCGATGTACACGGCGACCATGTCCGGTGCGGAGGACGCGACCTGGAAGACCAGCGGCTACTTCACCGTTTCCACCGAGTACCAAACCACCCGACCGGGCGGGGGCTCCTGCACGGAGAACTCCGACGTCGGCACCAACTGGTTCCAGGGCTTCCAGAAGTCGCGGCTCCTGGCCGAGACGACATACGAGCAGCTCATGGGGTGGACGGACGAGCAGGTCCCGGATCGAACCAAGCTCCTGGCGACGGCCGCGGTGTACACGGGGCTGTTCTACGCCATGATCGGCGAGGTGTACTGCGAGTACGCACTTCCCGGCGAGGCGCCCGTCGGCCCCATGGCGATGCTGGGGACGGCGGAGGAGTGGTTCACGACGGCCCTGGGCCACGTCGGCACCGGGGACTTCGAGATCGTGAGCACGACCAGTTTGAAGCAGATGGCGCTGGCGCTGCGTGCCAGGGTCCGGCTCGCCATGCAGGACTTCACGGGTGCGAGCGCGGACGCCTCGCAGATCCAGCCCGGCTTCGTGGCGTGGGTCACCCGCGATGCTTCGGTGCGGCCTCGCTGGAACGCCGTCCACCAGGCCTTCAACGCGACCCGGTGGCGCTCGTTCGCCGGGCCCGTGTGGTGGTACGGCTACGACGAGAACCAGCTGGTCTCGGCGGGCTACATCGATCTCACGATCGCCGCCGACGGCATGCCGACCGTGGACGACGGCACGCCCGATCCCCGGGTGCCGCTGACGTACACGGGGCAGTTCGCGCAGGACGGCGTGACCGACCAGTACACCACGGGCAAGTACACCAGCCTCGGCGACCCGCAGCGTCTCGTCGGCTGGGCGGAAGCACAGTACATCCTGGCCGAGATCGAAGGCGGGGCCTCCGCCGTCAGCCGGATGAACGACGTCCGGGCCACGCTGCACGGGCTCCCGCCGCTCTCGAGCACGGACGACGACGAGATCTACTCACTCCTCATCGAGGAGCGCCGGCGCGAGTTCTTCCTCGAGGGCCGGCACCACGCGGACAAGCTGCGCTACGGGCTCTGGTTCCCGCGCGGGCGGGGGTGGAACCACAAGCAGGTCCGTTACGGGCTCGAGTACTGCCTGCTCATGCCCGAGGACGCCTACGAGCTCAACACCGCGATCACCGAGGGTTACACGGGGCCGGACCTCGCGGACCTCAGCTATACGTTCGAGCTGACGGTCTCCAGGGTCGCGGATTGGCCCGTGCCGGCGAGCTTGCCGTAGCGAAGTCCTCTGCGGCGCTGAAGGTCCCCATGGTGACGGGGGCGACTCTCGGGTCGCCCCCGTCACCCTTTCTCACCTGCCCTGATCACCCTAGTCTCGGCGCTCACCCCGGACCGGAGCACGTACGATGCGGCCCTCCACCACCCCGACCCACCGCCTCGGCTCGATGGCGCTGCTTCTCGCCCTGACCGTGACGGCCGGGTGCGCCCGTGAGCAGGACGCCGTCGGGTGGTTCGGCGTCGAGGAGCCGGGAGGGCTCGGGGACGTGCACAGCCCGATCCTCGATTTCTCGAGCGTCAGCGCGCCTCCGGCCGCGGTACCCGCGGGCGAGGAAGCCTACACGGAGCTCGAGGGCGAGCGCATCCAGGGATACCTGCGTACGATCACGGACTTCTCGGTCGAAGACCGTGCGGCCGGGAACCAGGCGTGGGGCCGCGTCACGGGTCGTGAGGCGCACGCGAGGACGAGCGAGTGGATCGCCGAGCAGTTCCGCGAGGCCGGGCTCGAGGACGTGGAGGTGCAGGAATACGAGGGCTCGGACCCTCTCTGGTGGCCGACCTCCTGGGAGGTCCGCTTGCTGGCCGATCCCCGGTACGGGGAAGCGAGTCGCGACGTCGTCCTGGAGAGCGCGTTTCCCAGCCTGGGCATCGAGCTCCCCTGGGGCGGCCTGACGGCCGCCCTGATCGACGCGGGATCGGTGGACGACGAGCTCGCCCCCGACTTCGACGGTGCGGGTAAGGTGGCGGTCCTGCGGGTCGAGCCCGCGTCGGGTGTCTATTCGGTGCGCAGGCCGACGACGGATCGGGCGCAGGAGCTCTTCGACCGGGGCGCGGCGGCGGTCCTGATCGCCGTGAAGCAGGCCGGCAACATGCACGTGCGTGATTTCCGCCGGTGCGGCGGACCGTGCTTCGCGCTCGGTACGGCGGACGGCGACTTCCTGATGTCGGTGATGGATGCCGCGAGCGCGGAAGGGCTCGGCGAGGATCTCATGGTCCACCTCGATCTCGAGGCCGAGATCGACCCGAGCCCGGTCGGGCACAACGTGCTCGGCATCGCGCCGGGCGACTCGGAGGAGAACGTCATCGTCAATGCCCATTCGGATGGCTGGTTCGACGGGGCGGGCGACAACGGGGACGGCACCTCGGTCCTCATCGCGCTGGCCCGGCACTTCGCGCAGCCGGAGCACCGGCATGAGCGCACCCTGGTCTTCGTGGCGAGCGGGGGGCACCATACGCCGGGCGCGAACGGGCCCGGGCACCTGGTCGAGATGAACCCGGATCTCACCGGTCGCACGGTGGCCGTGGTCAACCTCGAGCACGTCGCCCAGTACTACGTCCCGGCCGACACCTGGACGCCCGAGCCCACGGAGCAGCCGATGGGATTCGGGATCTCCAACCTCTCACCCGCCATCGTCGACATCGCCGAGCGGGCCAGGGAGCGCTACGGCTTCGCGATCCGTGAGGACATCGGCACCGGTATTGCGGGCGACCTCGGTGGGTACCGGCCGCTGGGCGTGCCGCTCATGCAGGCGATCCACTCGGGCGTCTTCTATCACACCAGCGGAGACGTCTTCGGCACGATCTCGGTACCGGGCCTGGAGCGCGCGGCCCGGTTCTATGCCTATCTCGTGGGCGAGCTGGCCGCGACGCCGCAGGCGGATCTGATGCGCGCGGGGAACTAGCGGCGCCTGGCGATCGGGCGGCCGTGAGACGCTCACGTTACACATGGATTCGGCAAGGGGGTGCAGCCTGATCCCGGGCGGGCGTGTCTTGCCGAGGCGGACGATGCGGTGAGTGGTCGCTAGGGCGGGGGGGGCTGGGCGGGAGACAGCCGGGGA
>JASFUR010000148.1:0-7660 GCA_050050215.1 Gemmatimonadota bacterium | reverse complement strand
CTTCGATCAGGTCGTCGCCTACGACCGCACGTGCTTCCCGGCCGACCGGACGACGTTCCTGAGGGCGTGGATCGCGCAGCCCGAGGCGCTCGCCCTCGGCTTCGTAGTCGACGGGGAGCTGCGGGGATACGGCGTCGTGCGTCGCTGCCGCGAAGGGTGCAAGGTCGGCCCGCTGTTCGCGGACGACGGCGCCGTGGCCGAGGCCCTGTACGGACGATTGGCCGACTTTGCCGCGGGCGGCCCGCTCTTCCTCGACGTGCCGGAGAACAATCCCGCGGCCACGGAGCTGGTGGCACGGCACGACATGACCGAGGCGTTCGGGTGTGCGCGGATGTACCTCGGCGCTCCGCCCGACGTGGCGCACGAGCGCATCTTCGGCGTCACCACCTTCGAGCTCGGATGATGGCCGAGCGCGACCTCGTCGGATACGGTGGCCAGCCACCCCACGCGCAGTGGCCGGGTGGTGCCCGGGTCGCCGTCCAGTTCGTCCTCAACGTCGAGGAGGGCGGCGAGCGGTCCGTGCTCGAGGGAGACGACCGTTCGGAGGAGTACCTGCACGAGCTCCCGGGCCGGCCGGTCCGAAGGAACGAGCGCGACCGGAGCGTCGAAGGGATGTACGAGTACGGGGCCCGGGCAGGCGTGTGGCGCATCCTGGAGCTGTTCCGGACGCGTGAGATACCATTGACCGCGTTCGCGGTCGGACGGGCGCTCGAGCTCAATCCGAAGGTCGGCCGCGCGCTGCACGAGGGGCGGCATGAGGTCGCCGGACACGGATGGCGGTGGATCGACTACCGCGAAGTGCCGGAAGACGAAGAGAGGAAGCATATCCGCCGCACAGTCGAGACGATCGAGCGAATCTGTGGCAGGCGGCCGGTGGGCTGGTACACGGGCAGGGTGAGCGCGAACACGCGCCGACTGATTCGCGAGGAGGGCGGCTTCCTCTACAGCTCCGACGCATACAACGACGACCTTCCGTACTGGCTCGATGGCTCGCCTCCCCATCTGGTGATCCCCTATACGCTGGTCAATAACGATGCGCGCTACCTGCTCTCCGACGGGTTCTCCTCGGGCGCGGACTTCCTTCAACTGCTCGAGGACGCATTCGACACGCTGTGGCGGGAGGGCGGTGACGCGCCGAAGCTCATGACCGTGGGTCTGCACGGGCGTATCAGCGGACATCCCGCCCGGGCCATGGCGCTGTCGCGCTTCCTGGACTACGTGCAGGCACACGACCGGGTCTGGGTGTGCACGCGGGAGGAAGTGGCCCGGCACTGGATGGCGGAGCACCCGGCGTGAGGGGGACCGTGGTCTTGCTCGCCTCTGTGGTCGTGGTGGGATGCGGCGCCGAGCCGAGCCCTCGGACCTCTCCTCCCGGTGTCGTCGTCTGGCCGGCCAGCGAGCTGCAGGAGCGGAGCGAGTCCCTGGGCGGCCGAATCCGCGACGACGGCTCGGCCCGCGAGACGCTGGCCGACTACGAGACGCCCGAGGGCTCGCACCGCTTCCGCTTCATCCGCCGCGACCGGGATGGTCTCCCCGAGCAGCACGACGACATCGAGGACGTGGTCTTCGTCCAGAGCGGAGGCGGCGTCCTGCAGGTCGGTGGTGAGATGCTGGGCCGTACGGGGGACATCGGCATGGAGATCCACGGAGGGCAGCGCTACGAGGTGTCGGCCGGCGACGTTCTGCGTATTCCGGCGGGCGTGCCTCACGCCTACCTCGTCGGAGAGACCGGGCACATCACGTACCTGCTTGTACGGGTGCCCGCGTTCCGAGGCGAGGTGGTCTCGGATCCCGACGGCGAGGCACCCGAGCTCGATCCGCCGGGCTTCGGATTGTGGCGGGCCGAGGAGCTGGCGGAGCGGGACACGGCGCTCGCGGCGCGCATCCGTGAGGACGGCTCGGCGCGGGAGACGCTCGCGGACTACGGTCCCGGTGGAGGCTCGCACCGTTTCCGCTTCATCCGCCGGGACAGCGACGGACGACCCGAGCGGCACGAGGACATCATCGACGTGGTCTTCATCCAGAGCGGGTCGGGCACGCTCCTGGCCGGCGGCGAGATGAGCGGCCGGTCGAACACGTCCGGAGCGGAGATCACCGGTGGATTGCGGTATCCGGTTTCGGCGGGCGCCGTGGTTCACGTTCCCGCCCGGGTCCCGCACGCCTACCTGGTGGGTGACGGGGGACACGTGACGTACGTGCTGGTCAGAGTCCCGGCGGTGGAATAGGCCATCGAAGGCCGCCTATGGGCCGCCGCCCAGGCGGCCCAGGGCCACGCCGCCCAGGCGGCCCAGGGCCACCGCCGCCCAGGCGGCCCAGGGGCCACTACTCCGGCACCGCGTGGAAATGCGTGCGGAATCCGGCGGCGTCGAGCCGCTCCCGGAGTCGCTCGACGTGCTCGTGGTCGCGCGTCTCCACCGTGCACTCGACGGATACCGAGGCGATCTCGTCCTCGCCGAAGACGCGGTCGTGGGCGATATCGATCACGCTGACTCCCTCGTCCGCGAGCACCTGGGTGAACGCCGCGAGCCCGCCCGGACGGTCGGAGATGTGAGCGCTGAAATGGCAGAAGCGGCCATCGGCGGCCAGGCCGCGTTGGAGGATCCTCCCGAGCATCGTCGTGTCGATATTGCCGCCGCACAGGATCGTCCCGACGCACGCTCCCTTCAGATCGCCCAGGCTGCCGTCCAGCGCCGCGGCGACACCCACCGCACCGGCACCTTCCACCACGGCCTTCTCCAACTCGATCAGCCGGAGGATCGCCAGCGCGATGGAGTGCTCCGTCACCTGGAGCACGCGGTCCACATGGTGCCGAGCGATCTCGAAGGAGTGTGCGCCCACCTCCGGCACGGCGAGACCGTCGGCCAGGGTCGGCTGCATCTCGCAGTGCACCGGTCGCCCCGCAGCAAGGGCGGGGCCGAGGCTCGCGGCGCGCACCGGCTCCACCCCGATCACCTCGATGTCCGGCTTCACCGACTTGGCGGCCAGCGAGACTCCCGCGATGAGCCCAGCGCCGCCGACCGGCACGACCAACGCGTCCAGGTGGGGCGATTGCTCGAGCATCTCGAGCGCGATCGTTCCGGCGCCGGCGATGATGTCGGGGTGATCGTATCCGTTGACGTACGTCAGCCCGCGTTCCTCCACGAGCGACATCGCGAGCTCCTTGGACTCGCCGATGTGCTCGCCATGCAGCAGCACCTCAGCGCCGAATGCCCGGCACCTCTGGACCTTGATGATGGGAGCGAAACGGGGCATCACGACCGTGACGGGGATGCCGAGCTGCTCACCGTGCCAGGCGAGCGCGAGCGCGTGGTTGCCCGCGGAGGCAGCGATGACCCCCGCGCGGCGCCGGTCTTCGTCGAGACGGAGCAGGGCGTTGCGCGCGCCGCGCTCCTTGAAGGAGCCCGTGGCCTGACGGTGCTCTCGCTTCAGCACCAGGTCGAACCCGACGAGCGGCGACAGCCAATCGCTGCTCAGGCACGGCGTTCGCTTTATCCCGTCCGCGATCCGGTGGGCGGCGGCGAGGACGTCGTCGACGTGTACGGGGAGCTCGGGTTCGTTGACCATGGGTAGCAAGTCTGCGGCCCCGGCCGGGATCCGCAAAGGTGGACCGTGCTTCGGCCCGTCCTCGAACAGTGGAGGCTAGATCTCGTCCTTGCGGATGCACGCGGCCACGTGGGCGCCTCGCGCCTCCGACTGCGCCCCCACGGGCTCCAGCGGCGGCACGGTGCGACTGCATTCGTCGATCGCGTACGGGCAGCGTGGATGGAACGGGCACCCGGGAGGAGGCGACACCGGGCTCGGAGTCTCGCCCTTGACCGGCACCTCGTCTTTGCGACGCGTCGGATCCGGAACAGGGATCGCGTCGATGAGCCCCCGCGTGTAGGGGTGCGACGGCCGCTGGAAGACGTCATCGACCGATCCCCGCTCGACGATACGGCCGAGGTACATGATCGCGATCGAGTCGCTCACGTGCTCGACCACGGAGAGGTCGTGGGTGATGAACAAGTAGGCCAGCCCGCGCTCCCGTTGGAGACGCACCATGAGGTTCAGTACCTGGCTCTGGACCGAGACGTCCAGCGCGGAAACCGGCTCGTCGGCGATGACGAGCCTCGGGTCGAGCGCGAGCGCCCGAGCCACTCCGACCCGCTGCCGCTGGCCACCCGAGAATTCGTGGGGGTAGCGGTTCGTCACGTCGGCCCCGAGGCCCACGGTCTCCAGGAGCTCGCGGACCTTCTCGAGCTGCTCGGCCTTGGTGCCCAACCGGTGCACGACGAGCGGCTCACGCACGATCTCTCCGACGGTCATACGGGGGTTCAGGGACGAATAGGGGTCCTGGAAGATCATCTGGATGTCCCGGCGCAGGCGCAGGAGATCCGCCCCTTTGGCGTGCGCGAAGTCCTGGCCGTCGAACATCACGTGCCCGCCGGTCGGAGGCTCGAGGCGCATGAGCGTACGGGCCAGGGTGGACTTGCCGCAGCCCGACTCTCCCACCAGGCCCAGCGTCTCCCCCGCGCGGAGCGACAGGCTCACACCGTCCACTGCCCGGACCGCGCCGATCGTTCCACCCAGCACGCCGCCCCGGACCGGGTAGTGCTTCTGGAGGCCGACGACCTCCAGGAGCGGGTGGTCCCCGTCGGTCGTGTTAGCGCCGTTTCCGGCCGTGCTTCTCGTCGGTGCCGCGTCGGTGCTCATGCGCCCACTCCCGCCTCGGCGGCGAGCGGGAAGTGGCACGCTACGCGGCCTGGTCCAAGCGGCCGCAGCTTCGGATCCACCTCGACGCAGGTGTTCTGATCTTCGGCGCCGAGGCTCTTCCGCTTCCAGCACCGATCCGCGAAGCGGCACCCCTCGGGCGGACTCAAGAGCGACGGGACCACACCTTCGATGGTCGGGAGGTCTCGCTTGCGCTCGCCACCCCGTCGGGGGACGCTCCGCAGCAGGCCCTTCGTGTACGGGTGCATGCTGCGCTCGAAGATGTCCTCGACGGATGCCTGCTCGACCACCCGTCCCGCGTACATGACCGCGACGTCGTCGCACATCTGCGCGATGACCCCCATGTCGTGCGTGATGAAGAGCACGGACGTGCCCATCTCGCGTTGCAGCTCGCGAATGAGGTGGAGGATCTGGGCTTGGACGGTGACGTCGAGCGCGGTCGTCGGCTCGTCGGCGATCAGGAGCTTGGGCCGGGAGAGCAGGGCCATGGCGATCATGACGCGCTGCTTCATTCCCCCGGAGAGCTCGTGGGGATAGGAGCCCAGCCTGTCCTCCGGATCGGGAATGCCGACCGTGCCGAGCATCTCGACCGCCCGGCTCCGCGCCGCCTCCCGGTCCATGCCGAACTTGAGCTGGAGCACCTCGCCGAGCTGCTTCTCGACGGTGAACACCGGGTTCAGCGACGTCATCGGGTCCTGGAAGATCATCGAGATGTCGTTGCCCCGGATCTTCGGGAGCTCCTCACGGGGGACCTGCAGCAGATCCCTACCGGCGAAGCGGATCGAGCCACCCAGGATCCTGCCGGGTGGGTCGGGCACCAGTCGGAGAATGGAGGACGCGGTGACGCTCTTGCCGCATCCGGACTCTCCCACGAGTCCCAGCGTCTCACCTTCACGGATCACCAGGGAGACGCCGTCGACCGCGTGGACGAGCCCTTCCTCGGTCTCGAAGCCGACCCTCAGATCCTCGATCTCGAGGAGGGCGTCGTGGCTCACCGCCGTCTCAGTTGCCAGCACGGACCCCGTAGTAGTCGACGTCGATGTTGTCCGGAACCGGAAGCGCGGTGCCCGAGCTCATCGCCTGCTCCACCTCCGCTCTGACCGCGGGGTCGATCCAGTAGACCATGTAGTCCATGATCTGCTCGGTGCGCTTGGGCAGGTAGCCCTCGGGGAACTGCACGTACTTCCAGTGCGCCAGGCGGATGTACGGCCCCATCCAGAACGGGATGTAGAAGGCCTCGTCGTGCACGATCTGGTCGATGCGGTACATCGCGTCGCGTCGGTCCTCGAAGTCCAGATCGTCCTCGTAGACCTGGATCAGCGAGTCGACCTCCGGGCTCCCGAAGCCCCAGATGTCGTTGTTGTTCGTGGACTCGGTGTTCTCGGAGTGCAGGTACTGACGGGGATCCGGATAGAACCCGGCTGTACGGGCCGTCACGGTCATCTCGTACTTGCGCTCGAGGCCCCGCTCGAAGTTCGTGCCGGCATCGAGGAGGCGCAGGCGCAGGTCGACTCCGGCGCGGCGATACTCCTGCTGCATCACGGTGAGGTGGCGGGCCAACCCTGGGCTGCCATACAGGACCTCGACGGTCGCCTTCTGTCCCTGGTCGTTCACGAGCACGTCGTCCGTGCTCGACCGCGTGACGAGCAGTCCCCTGAAGACGTTCCACAGGCCCCCGAGGAAGCTCCCGCTCGTCAGGCGCTCCGGACGGTGGTAACCCGCGCGCTCCAGGTGCTCCTGGGCTTTGACGGGATCGAAGGGGTACGGCCTCACGTTCGGATTCGCGTACTCCGTGCCCTCGAAGAACGAGTTCTGCCGGAAATACTCGTTGAACATGAGGTTCTCGTTCAACCGGTCGAAGTTGAACAGATACTGCATGGCGAGACGGAAGTCCCGGTTCTGGAAGATCGGTGCCTCGAGGTTCATCTGGAGACCGTAGACCCCCGATGGGATCTCCACGAACACGCGGGCTCGGCGGATCCATCCGTTGCGGACCGGCTCGATGTCGTAGTCCTCGTTCCACGTCCGGGCCGTATACTCCCGGATCATGTCGACGTCACCACTCCTCAGGAAATCGAGCGAACGCTCGATCGGTGTGACCTTGAGTTGGATGCGGTCGAAGTTGTACATGCCCTGGAAGTAGCGTTTCCCGTCACCCCACCAATCCTCGACCCGCTCGAAGGTCACCGATTCGCCGCGAGACACGTCCGTGACCACGTACGGTCCGGGCGCGATCTGAGGCTCGTTCGTCGTGCGGGTCACCCAGTCCTCGTCCAGCGTCATGGCGTGCTTCGGGGAGGGCCAGAGAGGCTCTCCGTAGTCCGCGAGCGGTCTCCAGCTGGGCCGCGTGCCCACCACCCGCAGCGTGTAGTCGTCGATCTTGTCGACAGACTCGAAATACACGTCGGCGAACTGGTTGTAGAACGGATCGACGATGTACTCGGAGCGCATCATCTCGAGCGTGAAGACGTAGTCGTCGGCCGTGATCGGCTCCCCGTCACTCCAGCGCGCGTCCGGATCGAGCTTGAAGTAGATCGTCCTCTGGTCGTCCTGCACCGACCAGGCCGTCGCCATCAGTGGGTAGAACCGGTCGGTCACGGGATGTCTCCCAACGAGGCCGAAGTTCATCGTGAACAGGCGGTTCCAGGCTGCGAACGTGTCGTTGGAGTTGGGGCCCACCAGGCGGAACGTCAGCGGATAGTCGTACAAGGGCATGTCGAGCGTACCCCCCCGGATCGCGTCCGCCGAGCCGATGGGGGGGTCGTCCATGTTCGTCTCCCAGACGATGCCCTCGGGGAGGGTCACCGGGGTGTTGGCGGCCGGCGCTTCGGCTTCCAAGGCCTCCTGTCTGAGGACGGTGCCGAATGCGGGGACCGCCGTGAGGAGGGCTCCGAGGCCCACGAGCGCGAGAACGGTGCGTCTGCTCATTCGTATCGGGCGTATTGCTTGG
>JASFUR010000147.1:0-7742 GCA_050050215.1 Gemmatimonadota bacterium | reverse complement strand
TCATCACGATCATCGCGAACAAGCTCCCGAGCCAGGAGCGCTCCAAGGCTGTGCGATGGGGGCTGGTGCTGGCGATGCTCTTCCGGATCGCGTTGCTCTTCGTCGTCAGCCTCGTGCTGCGCGCCGCCGCGGTGAGCCTGGTCCACGTCGACCACCGCGTCCTCCCCTGGGCCCATTTCACGGGCGAGATCACGGCCGAGTCGCTCGTTCTCACGGTCGGCGGGCTCTTCCTCATCTGGAAAGGCGTGAAGGAGCTCCGGATCAAGCTGAAGGGCGTCGAGGGTCACGTCGCCGAGGGGTCCCGGTTCCGCGAAGTCGTCACCCTCATCGTCGGAATGAACCTGCTCTTCAGCGTCGACTCGATCCTCACCGTGGTCGGCATGACCGACGTCTTCGCCATCATGGTCGGCTCCGTGGTCATCTCCGTCGGGTTGATGCTCTACTTCGCCGATCCCATCGCGTCGTTCCTCACGAAGAACCCCGAGTTCGAGATCCTGGGGCTCTTCGTCCTGCTCCTCATCGGGTTCGTGCTGGTGCTCGAGGGTGGGCACTCCGCCGAGATGGCCGTCAACGGCGATCCCCTGCCCTACATCCCGCAGTGGATCGTGATCTTCATGCTCCTTCTGATGTTCAGCGTCGACCTCTACCAGAACTGGTGGGAGCGGAAGCGGGGCCGGGCCGAGGCGCCGGTCGCGCTGCACCACCGGAAGAGCTGAGCCGCGGAATCGCACCGGCCGTGCCGCGCCTCACTGGAGATGTCGGGCGTGCCAGTCGAGGATCGCTTCGAACCGCTCGACCCGATGCTTCGGTGCTCCATTCCGGCTGAGCTCGTGACCCTCTCCCGGGAACCGGAGCATCTCCACCTCGACGCCCTGCTTGAGCAGTGCCATGAAGTACTGCTCCGCCTGCTCGATCGGGCACCGGTAGTCGTTCTCCGCGTGGAGGAGCAAGGTGGGTGTCCGGACCCGGTCCGCGAGCCTGAGGGGGCTCTTCTCCCACCAGGTGTCCCAACCGTCGGGATGATCCGCTCCCGTGTACTCCGCGGGAAAGGTCGCCCCGATGTCGGAGGTGCCGGCGAAGCTGTCCCAGACGAGAAGGGCCCGCTCGACGACCGCCGACCTCCAGCGGTCTTCCTGGCCGATCAGCCAGGCGCTGAGGAATCCGCCGTAGGAGCCCCCCATCACACCCATCCGGTCGGGGTCGAGCCTCGGATACCGCCGCAGGGCCTCACGGACCACGACATCGATGTCCGATCGGTCCACCCGGCCCCAGCCGTCCCCAGCGACCGCACGCACGAACTCGTCCCCTTTTCCCGCGGATCCGCGGGGATTGCACGCCACGACGCCGTATCCCGCTCCGACGTAGACCTGGAACTCGTCGAAGAAGGCATGGCCATACTGCGCCGCCGGTCCCCCGTGGATGTTGAGCAGGAGCGGGACGCGCTCCCCGCCCTCGGGCAGGAACGACCAGACGTCGAGCTCCCATCCGTCCGACTCGACGGTGAAGTGCTCCCCTCCCGATACGGGGAAGTCCACGTCGCCGAAATGGGTCAGCCGACGCTCCTTGCCGCCCTCCGCTACGAACAGGTCGGCCGGCGCGTCGGTCGTCGTCGCGGTGAAGTGGATTCGGTCGGGCGACGGGGCGAAGCCGCTCACCACCCTCGTGCCTCCGAGGACCACCTCGGAAGCGCCGTCGGGCTCGACGCGGAGCACGCCGAGCGTGCCCGAGTCCTCGTAGCCCGTATACAGCGTCTGCCCGGCCCACTGGAGGCTCGGCGGTCCGCCGGCGAGCGACATCGTGCTCCGGTCGAGCTCTCCCGTCAGGTCGGTGAGAGATCCCGTCGGCTCCCGGCGGTACACGCGCCAATTGGTGATCCGATCGGGCGGCACGATTCCCATCGCATGCAGCGCGCCGTCCGGGCGATAGGAGAGCAACTGCCAGCTGCCGCGGGGGAGCGCCGACTCCAGCTCGCCGGCTTCCACGTCGACCTCCCACGCATCGATACCCGGAACGATGCCCAACCGAGGGTCCCGGTCCGATACGAAGGCGATCCTCTTGCCGTCCGGCGACCAGCAAGGAAGCCCCTCGTCGAAGTCGCCGTCCGTCACGCGTCGGGGCGTATCGGAGCCGTCGGCAGCCAGCACGTACAGGCTGCGGACGCGGTCGTGCGTCCACCCCTTGTTGTCGAAGCGGTAGGGATGCGCCGTGATCCGCCGCGGCCTGCGCGACCGTTCCTCGTCCTCCAGATCATCCCACTCGTCTCGCCACCGGACGCCCACGGCCACCAGGCGGTTCCCGTCGGGGGCCCATTCGGCCTGCTCGGCACCGAGTGGGAAGTCCGTGAGCACGTGAGCCTCGCCTCCATCCACGGAGATCACGGCGACCTGGGGCTTCGCCTCCTTCGGCTCACCACGCCGCAGAAACACGATCTGCGTTCCGTCGGGGGAGAACCGAGGCGCCGTGTCTCCGGAACCCCGCGTCAGTGGCCGCACGCCGCCCGCATCGGCGATCCACAGGGATCGGACATACCGGTCCTCCTCCAGGTCCATGGTCGTTCGGACGAAGACCGCGCGATTGCCCGTCGGATCGACGGTCGGGTCGGACGGAACGACGAGACGCTCGAGATCGGTGGGCTGCATAGGGGCTCCGGTGAGGATGCGCGGCGCCCGAATCTACATTTCGGGCTGCGCCCGGACATTCCAGGAGGATCACGGGCCCACCACCTGTTGCCTTGATGTCGCCGAGGGCGCTACCAGTGTGGCGGCGATGTGACCCGAGTCCGGGGCCCCACACTCCGCCGCGCATCCCCCCACACGAGGTCCATCACCATGTCGCACGCCGCGGCTGTCCCGACGTCCCCGCGCGATCCTGCGCGCCGAGCCACCTCGATGGAGGAGATGAGCGCTCGCATGCAGACCCTGCTCACCCCGGAGGGCATCGGCCGGGGCCTCGCGTTCTCGCCGCGGCCTTCGGACGTCATCATCTCCCCCTACGGCAAGAGCGGCACCACCTGGACGCAGCAGATCGTCCACGGGCTGCGGACTCGAGGGGACATGGACTTCGACGACATCTCGCGCGTCGTGCCGTGGCTCGAGACCTCCACCGACCTGGGCATCGACCTCGACGCCGAGCAGAAGGCAGCGCCCAGGGCATTCAAGAGCCACCTGCCCTACATGGCCGTTCCCAAGGGCTGTCGCTACATCGTGCCCGTTCGCAATCCGCGCGATGCCTTGGTGTCGCTCTACCGATTCTTCGAGAACTGGTGGTTCGAGCCTGGAAGCATCACGGTCGACGAGTTCGCCCGTGGCCGGTACTTCAAGCGCGGGGAGGACAGCGCCGAGGGCAGCGACTACTGGACGCACTTCAGCTCGTGGTGGGCGGTGCGCGACGATCCGTCGGTGCTGTTGTTGGCGTTCGAGAACATGAAGCGGGATCTGCCTGGAACGGTCAAGCGAATCGCGGCCTTCCTGGAGATCCCTTTGGATGACCAGTTGGAGGAGATCGTCGTCCGCCAGGCGTCACTCGACTTCATGTTGGGCCACAAGGATCGCTTCGACGACAAGCTGGTGCGCGAGCGCTCCGAGGCCGTTTGCGGGCTGCCGTCGGGGAGCGATTCGGCGAAGGTGCGCCTGGACGACATCGGCTCGCGGGCGCCCAAGCTCTCCAGGGAGGTCCTGGCCGAGATGGACGCGCTCTGGGAGGAGACGATCGGCCGGGAGCATGGGCTGGCGTCGTATGAGGAGGCGGTCGGGCTGCTGGCGTGAGAGGCGCCGCCCGGATGGGTCTGCGGTACGGCTGCGCCGTATCCTCGACCGTCTCGGCGGTAAACCGCTCGGGCACGCTGTACGCGCGTTCACTCGCCTGCGCCTCGACTCGAACCTGCGGTTCTGTCGGACGATCGTCCGACGCGAGCTCCGCTCGCTGAATCCGGGCGGAGCCTCTCTCAACCGCCCGATACGACAAACGGGTCCGACGAAACGCCCGCAAAGCTCGTCGAACCCGTCCGCGAAGAGGCGCCGCCCGGATTCGAACCGGGGATAAAGGATTTGCAGTCCTCTGCCTTACCACTTGGCCACGGCGCCGTGTTGAAACCCCGTAGGGGGCTCCAAACGTAACGACTCGTGAGGGTGTCACAATACCGTGGCGGGCCTCCAGGTATGGGGTGGATCCGCTAAATTTCAGGCGTCCGAACCCCACGCGCGGCCCGTATCACCCTCGAACCCTGCCCTCGATGGAGGGGCGAGCGGGGGATGCAGGATCAGCTGTTCAGTAGCAGTGGTTTTATTCCACTCAGGAGGGGGGACCATGAAGCGCTTTACTTGTGCAGCAGTCGCGGTGGCCTTCGCAGCCATGGCGGCACCCGGACAGGCGTCCGCTCAGGTGACGGTCGGCATCGGCGGCGCGGCGACCATTCCGACCGGCGATTACGGTGACTTCGCCAACACCGGTTGGATGGGCGCGGTCGGGGTCACCGTGCCCGTCGGCGAGAGCGGCCTGGGTGTGGGGGCGACCGGCGTCTATGGCAGCAACGGCCACGACGAGGCAGTCGTTCCCGGAACGACCGACCTGCTGGGCGCCCTGGCTCACGTCGGATTCTCGTTCGCCACGGGTGGCTCAATGACGCCCTACGTCGTTGGCAACCTCGGCTTCCTGCAACACAAGTGGAAGGTCGACGGTGTCGACGACGTGACGGACTCCGGCCTCGCCTTCGGTGGCGCGGCTGGATTGATGTTCCCGTTGGGCAGCGTCGTCGGACGGGTCCAGGCTTCGTACCTGATCGGGTCCGGAGACATCGACGGCACGGATTTCTTCGGAATCGGCGCCGGGATCGGGATTCCGCTTGGTGGCGGGATGTAGCCGGCCCCAAGCCGGCCCCGGGAAATGCGAAGGCGCCGCAGAGCTCTCGGGCTCTGCGGCGCCTTTCTCTTCACCAACCTCATGACAACGAAACGGGGCCGACCCGAAGGCCGGCCCCGGAGACGCCGCTCTGAAGGGATCGCTCAGCCACCGAGCTCCATGAGCAGGACCTGGCCGTCCTCGATGCAGTCATCGCAGTCCGGCACCACTTCGTCGTGGGCCTGGACGTCGAAGATCCAGCTGTTCGTACCGTACCACTGTGACGCATCCACGATGCCGCTGGTCTCCCAGCAGTTGCCGGGGCCCGAGGGGCTGCAATCGCCACCGGTGACTTGGGCGACCTTGATGCCCATCGGGTCCACGAAGGTGCCGTTGGACGCGAGCTGGAGCTGGAAGATGGCCGGAGGCCGGACGCCCTGAGCGGGCTCCCACGGCCCGTTGGCCGGATCTTCCTGCAGCATCACGCGGCCCGCGGCGTCCATGTCCCCGTTGTCGGGCGAGGCCCACATGTCGGCGGGCCCGGTCGAGCGGCCGACCAGCATGAGCGTCGTGGGGCCGGCCGGATTCCCCGGGTCCTGGAACTCGAGCCGATAGATCGAGCCCCACGGATCGATGACGGCGCCGGCTTCGTCTCTGATGCTGCTGCGGCCGGTGTCGTAGAAGTAGGCGGCCGGCTTGGAGAGGCCCTTCCGCTTGTCGTAGAAGCCGTCCTCGGCGCGCGTGAACGGGAAGGCCAGCACGTCATCCTGATCCGCGAACGCGTTGAGCGCGGCCGGATCCTGGGCGATGGCGTCCGGAACGGCCACCCAATGGCCCGAAACGGGCGTATTCAGGGGCAGATCGTTCGGGAAGAGAGCGGCATCGTCCGCGGCGAACACGTAGAGCTGGCCCTGACCACGCAGCACCTGGTTGCTGTTCCGCGCCACGTACATGTAGACCTCGGAGGACGCGCCGGCCCGGCCGATACCGCTCGTGCCGTTGTCGTCGAAGCCCAGGGTCACCACGCTGCCGTGGAAGCCGGGGACGGAGATCATGTTCTCGTGGGCGTAGCGTCCGACCCAGGGCATCTCGGTGACGCGACCCTGCGCGTCGATGGCCAGCTGGATGCCGTCCGAGCCCTCTTCGCCCGTGAAGAAGGCACCGCCCGGGAAGCCGTCACCCGCGTCCATCCACTCGGCTGAGCACAGACGGTTGTAGCCCTCGGTCCCGTCGATCGTGTAGGTGTGATCGATCACCTTCCACTCGCTGGCGTCGATCGCGAATCGCGACACCCGCGAGGCGCCGGCGATCTCGTGATTCAGGAACAGACTGATGTTGCGAGCCCCGCCCCAGACGCCGATGCCGTCCGGGACTCCGACGAGCTGCTCGCCGCCGGGCATGATGTCTCCGGCGGTCACGAGCGGGGTGACCGTGCCCGGAACGAGCACCTCCGCCTTGGCCGGGGCGGACGTCCGGAAGCCGGCAAAGGCGTGACTCTGCTCGCCCCTGTACAGCTGTGCCCCGACATCGGGGGAGACGGTCTCATTCGCCGGGTCGCACGCGGCCGCCACGGCCGTGAGGACAACGACGAGGGTTGCGATTCTGGGGTGCATGCTACCTCCAAGGGAAAGTCCAACTGCCTTCGGATGAGGAGCAGGGACGTTCGCCTGGGACAGCGATGCATCGGTAACGAGAGAAGCCTCCTTCTCGTACCGTGTGAACACCAGCCTTGAAACGGCGCGCCCCCGGAGCGGCGTGGCCCAGTGTGTGGGGGCGCACGCACAGCAGGAGCCGAGACGCAAAAGACCCGGTGGGGCCGCGAAGCCCCACCGGGTATCCTCTTCTGCCAGAGCGGGAAACCGGACTCGAACCGGCGACCCCAACCTTGGCAAGGTTGTGCTCTACCAACTGAGCTATTCCCGCATTTTGGTAGTGCCCAAGCTAGACACACGGGAGAGACCGGTCAATGCCGTTCTCGCCGGCACGCCGTGGTACCTCGTGCCTGCGCAAACCCTTATGTTTCGCGGCCGATCGCGGGATCGGACGGTGTCCGACCCGCACGCGTCACCCCCCCTGCCGATCACTCTCCGACGGACGCCCGATGCGTCGATCCCTGGCCCTCGTCCTGCTCCTCGCGCTGCTCTCCGGAAACGGCGCGGCAGCGCAGGTGGTGGACGATGCGCTGGTCCCCGGGGGCCGCATCAGACTTCAGATGTTTCCGGTCTACACGAGCTGGGATTCCCGGTTCGGGAGGACCGCGGACGGAACCACGGGCCGCGAAGAGCTCGGTGAGGATCTGACCTCCGGCTCCGCCGAGACGCTCTTCCCGGGGACCGCTTCGTTGGCGTCCGCGATCGCATCGATGACCGGTTCCTCCGGATACACGCCCGTCCTCGGCGAGACGGTCGGGCGCGTCTCCAAGGACATCACCCGGATCGAGTTCGGCGGGCACGTCGGGATCTTCGACTGGCTCACGATCGGCGCGGTCCTTCCGTGGACGCGCACCCGAACGAACGTGGACGTCTATTTCAGCCCCGACACCCTCAATGGAACGCTCGGCCTGAATCCGGTGGCCACCGACGGCGGGGTGGACACCTTCCTGTCCGCTCTGGCGTCGGCGGATGCGTCGGCCCAGGCGAACGCCAACCAGGTGTGCGGCGCCTCGCCCGGCAGTGCGGCCTGCACGTCGGCCCAGACGCTCGCGAGTCGCACGTCTTCATTCTCCGCATCGGCGTCCACCGCCTACTCGGCGTCGCCCTTCTTCCCGCTCGCGGGCACAACGACGGCGACCTCGCTCCAGTCCGCGGCATCCTCCCTCGACGCCGACCTGACCGCGGCGGGACTCACCGGCATCGGTGCCCCGATGGTGTTCGCCAGCCAGACCGTGAGCCCGGAGGACTTCCCCC
>JASFUR010000146.1:0-7772 GCA_050050215.1 Gemmatimonadota bacterium | reverse complement strand
CGAACCGATCTCCACGTACCGGCGGGACTCCAGGATGCAGGGCAGGGCGTAGAGCTGGGCGGCGTCCAGGTCCTGGACGTACCCGTTCATCCAGTACGGGTCGGTGGCCCCGTCGGAAACGACGGAGATCCGACGCAGTCCGTCGGCGCACCCCGCCATGCTCTGGAGGAAGCGCTCGTAGCGGCCGCAGCTGCGCTGCAGGAGCGCCGATATCTCCTGGTGTGGAGGCCGACCCCATCCATACCGGGGACGATGGCGAAGCGCGTAGTCGACATAGACGGCGTGCTTGCCGCGCCGCAGCATGCTCGCGTGGCGCCATACGGCCCGGAGGAAGTCGATGGGATCCTTCCTCATGGCATGGGTCGCCTCGCATGAAGACCGCGGCGCTCGAAGCCGCAAACGACCGACCGGGTACATCCCGACGCCCCGGCGGCCCGTCCGGCGATTCTGTTGCGCGAAGGCTGCCTTCCGCAAGGAAGGGTTGGGCCGCGCGATGCACGTACACTGGGCTGCATGGGGGCTCCCGGACGAGTGTGCGACGGATGACTCGCGCCCAACGTCGCCGTGTGCCGCCCGCCGGTCCCTACGTCAGTCTACGTAGCGTCGACGCGCCGTGACGTGCGTCGGCCACCTGCGCACGACTCGGAGCAGGTGGCCGGCACGGCATGACTCGGCCCCGGGCCTTCGGGGGCCGTTCCCGGTCAGAAGGAGGGCTCCGACGACGACACCGGCCCCGAGGCCGTCCCCTTCAGGATCCTCTGGAAGCGGAGCGACTGTGCGTCGACGCGGCTCCCACGTCCTGACGTCTGGCGAATCGTCCGGGCAGGCGGCAACGTACGGGCCGTTGACCTGTAACCGCGGGGAAGGGGAGGCGACGTCGATGGATCCTGGAGCCATCATCGCTCTGGTGAGTATCGCCCTCGGGGGACTGCTCGGGCTGGGGGGCCTCTTGCTGGGGGCCTACAAGGTGCGGCTCGACGCCGAGCGTGAGCGCGCCGAGCTCGCCGCCGGGAAGACCGACGCCCAGACCCTGGCGCGCCTCGAGGAGCTCGAGCAGCAGGTGGTGCGTCTGGCCGAGCGAGCGGACTTCACGGAGAAGCTGCTGGGATCGGGGGACTGAGGTCGGCCGACGGCGCGCGGAGCTAAAATGGCTACCTAAGCTGCGAGCCCCACGTTACCTGGCCGCTCGCCCGGCAGCAATCGAGCTAGCTCGGGGGGCCGAGCGGTGTGAGGTTGCGCTCCATCTTGGCGAGGAGCGGGTCGCGGTCCATGAGAAGGCCGTCCGGCGCCTACGCCCAGGGCTTGTCGGAATCGTCTGCGCAGTCGTCGCCGGAGAAATCGGGGCTCGTGCCTCCGCGCACGTACTGACCGAGGCCGGGCAGGGACACGCTGGAGAATGGGACGGCGAGCTCCGCTCCCCACCCCGCGTCGCTGTGCGCCGAATCCTGTGTACCCGTGTCGGGCGAGTCCGGGGCCTGTACGGCTGCGGCCGACGCCGGGTAGAGCGGGCTCACAGTCAGTGAGGCGGCAACGAGGAAATGAGTGAAGTGGCGGATGATGCGGCTTCGGCCTCGGGGCACAGTCGCCAAACGGCGCGCTGACGCGCCGCGCTCCCGGGGACGGTCGGTGACGGTCAAGCCAGCCTCCCGACACGGCGTCCCCACCCGATGAAGTAGATCAGCAGCGTGGCGCCGCCGACGCCCTCGAGAACGATCAAGACGTTCGTCAGCAGGTCGAAATCGGACGGGGGCCCGTAGAGGTAGTGACCGAAGACGAAGATGCAGCTGACGCAGTAGAGGGATATGGCCACGAGCGCCTTCCGCGAGTCGCCCGAGCGATGCCAGAAATACCCTCGAAGGAGAGTCGCCGCGACGAGAAACCAAGCCACCACGACGAACCAGGGACCGGGGATCCATGGCGGACCGGGATAGGCCTCGAGAAACAGGGCGTTGTGGAAGAAGTGGGCTCCGGAGGCCAGGAGGTTGGCGGCCACGAGGGCTCTCAGCATGGGATGCCCCGGCTCCGTCCAGAGGTCGTCAGCTGGCGAGGGCTCGCGTGATACGGTGCAAAGGACCCGGGATTCTGCCGTCAAAGCCGCACGGGGAGCAACCCCGTTCCTCTTCGACCGAGCCTCCTACACCCTGGAACGGGACCAAGGACGTGGCCGCCTTCGCCGTCGTTGGGGGCAACCCGGCCGAGCTCATTCGGTACCGGTTCGACGAGGACACGCGACGGGTGCTCACCGACATCGTGTGGTGGGACTGGGATGCCGCCAAGGTCACTCGAAACGTGCGGGCCATCTGTTCCGGCGACCTGGAGGCTCTGAAGTCCGCGGCGTAGGTCCCCCAGTCGGACCCGCCCCGCAGCATCGCCTCGGCAATCGCGCGGCACGCCCGTTCAATGCGGCTCGAGAGGTTGGAGGGTGGGGCTGGTTCCCCACAAGACGCACCCGACGGTGCCTGACAGAGCACTCGGTCGAGTCTGCCTAGCATACCTGCGTACAAGTCAGTGGCCGTGTACCGAGGAGTTCACGATGCTCGGGAGAGTCGTCTGCCTCGCGCTTGTCTCGACCTGCTTGATCCACGTTCAAACGGTTGCCGCTCAGGACGGCGAGCGAGCAGAAGAGTGGACCGGCGAGTGGGTTTTCATGGCCGGCTGGCAGCGGCTCGATGTGGATGGGCTCAACGACCGTCTGCGCACAAGCGGTTTCCCTTCGTTTCCAGCTGGCGTGCTCTCGTTGGGCGGCGGCGGGTGGGCCTTCAAGGACAGGTTCCTGATCGGGGGAAACGGACATGGCCTGCTCGCACGGGAGCGAATGACGTCGGACGGGACCTTTCGCGCGAACCTGGCGGGTGGCTACGGACAGGTGGACTTGGGCTATCGGCTCTACACGAATGAACGACTGGACGTGTATCCGATAGCCGGCTTCGGAGCAGGGGCCATGACCCTGGAGATCGTCGAGCAGGGTAGCGCGACATTCGATGAGATCCTGGGCAACCCCCTTACCATGTCTCGCCTGTCGTCCTGGGGCTTCCTCTTCGATCTGGCTGCGGCCGCCGACGTGCGCGTTACGGGCGCTGGTGAGGACGAAGGGACCGGCGAGGCCCCCGGGGGTGGCTTCTCGATGGGCATTCGCGTTGGGTACACGTTCTGGCCCGGCGACTGGGAGTGGGATGTTCCGGGAGGTCCGGAGTTCGCCGTCCGCGGGCTCTACGTCCGCGCCATGGTGGGTGGCTGGGCTCGCTAGTGGTCCGGTTCGGACGGCGACTGCGCCGGAATCGGAGGAATATGCGTCGACCGCAACGCACCTCCCTGAGGGTGATGCTACCGCTCGAAGAGGGTGATATCGGTGTGATTGAGCTGCACCCACATGACCATGGGGTGGAAGATGATGTTGCGGAGGGCGCTGCGCTCCGTGCCCGGCTCGACGTGAAGTCGGGCTGATAGGGGAGCGGTGGTGCCGTAGATCCGGGTCCACTCGCCGTTCGCCGCCTCGCGAATCTCCCGAATCGCTCTCCAGTCGATACTGGGACGGAGCCCGACCAGGAGCTCGCCGCACCGGAACTGTTCAGGTTCGGGGTCGGATACATGGAAGAGCCGACACGCCCGATTCGAACCCTCGAAGCGGGCCCCGCTCACCCTCTGTACCTCACGGATCCGGTCCGCGAGACACATGCCGGCCCGCGCGAAGTTGGAGGGACTGCATGGTTGATAGGCATCCGCAGCGGCCTGCGGGATCGCGTCGGCTGAGACGGCATGTTCGGCAACAGGCTCTTGTCCGAGCAAGGGCGGCGCGCTGAGGGAGAGCAGGGCAGCCGTTAGCATCGAATGTGCGAGAACGGCGCGGGTGCGTCGTGGCAACCCGCGCAGCAGCAATTCCCTGTCACGCGGCGACGATTGCGTCACAGAAGTCACGAATCGCGGCTCCGGTATCCGTCTCCGCAGCAGTCCGGACAGTACAGTCCGGGATCGACGCAGCGTACGCGTCCGACACCACCGCGGGGTGCATGGGGTCGTCGCCACTCAGGAGAAGTGTGGGCATCACGATGGAACGGAGGTCCTGACTCGAGCTGAAGGCTTACGCGATCCTCCAGGCCCGTTCCGCAACGGCCTCTGGCAAGCGCGAGAAGTACATCGGGCGAAGGACGGCGATGCCTTCCGAAGTCGCCCGTGTAGCCCTCGAGTCCATTGCCGCGAAAGCAGCAGCTTGGTCCTCTGTGTAGCCGGCCTCGTCCCCGGCGCACACGGGTGTCACCACGATCAGTCCGCTGGTTCGATCCGGATGATGGAGCGCAAAATGGACGGCTGGACCCGAGCTGCTGGAGATGCCGCCCACAAACGCTGCGTCCACCGATAGGTGATCGAGTAGTCGTAACAGGTCCTCCGACAGGTGATCGAAGGTCAATGGCTCAGAAGACCAGGAGCGCCACTCGCGCGCAAGTCCGGGGTGATGACCCGGTAGTTGTCAGCCAGTGGCGTGACCACCGGTAGCACGGCCTCATGGCTCGCGAGTCCGCCGTGCAGGAAGACCAGTGTCGGGCCTTCGCCGCTCTCCACGGCAAAGAGCCGGACAGGGCCATCCTGTACCCAGACCTCGCGACTCATCCGCCCCCTCCTTGGCTCCGGCACGCAGGCGTCCGAGGGGGCGATGAAGTCACCGTGAGGTACGCCCACGAAGCTCGAATGCGAACCAGAGTTGCAGCCCCGTGAAGAGGACGGCCGGGATCGCTGTCACGGGCGATTCCATTCTCAGATGGGAGAAGACAGCACCCAGAGTGAGGATCGAAAGAAGGGCCGCAGCCTTCGCGGCGTGCCGGCTCGAGAAGAGGAACGGCACACAGGCGATCTGGACAAAGGAGGTGAGATAGATCAGCGAAGGGGGAAGATCGAAGCGGTCCGAGAGGAGAGCGCCCCGGTATTCAAGCACCACTACGATCGGGGACCCTATTCCATAGGAGGCGGCCAGGAGCAAGGCGACCGACTTGGTCCAACGGCTCTGCTTCACCGTCTCATGAGATGCCGCTGCTGCGCTCTCTTGGTCCATGGTTCTGACCTGCCCAGGGGGTTGGCGTCCGCCGTCTAACGGACTCGAAATTCTGCTGGCACGGCGCATTGGGGTGCAAGGCTGAGTGCTGCTAGCCTACTGATCACGACGGTCTACCTGTGCCCTTCAAGGTCTTGGTCAGGTACCTCTTGGGCCAATTGGCTGGGTGGTCTCGAGCATCCATCCCGTCTCCTCGAGGCGGATCCGCACCAAGAAGAGTTCCTCGACCGAATCTCCGGGACCCACGCAACTCGAGGAAATCACGAACCAGGCGGATCTACCGGAGACGATCTGGACCGGGGAAAGCGCCAGAGACCGCACTGTCCGACCCTGGTCGACTCCGCACTCGGGGACGTCCTCGGTTAGCGGCACGCGAAGTTCCTCCGCGAGTGACCGCAGATAGGTCCGAAGCGGAGGTCGAGATGGACAACGGATCGGGATGCCGTACTCCCGTCGCCAGCTGGTGCGGCATGAGTACGAGTCGACAACTGAGACCGGCGCCAGCTCCCTGAGAAAGTCAACTGCCGCCAAATACACGGCCAGATCACGCTGCGCTTCCGGTGTCTGACCGAGGGACGGAGTCGGCGCAATGGCCACCGCCACGATGAACGGGGCGAGGATGAACGAAGCCCGGATTCCCGCCGCACTCGCGGCGGTCCGGCCTAGACTGAGTGTCGACCGCGCGTGAGCCATACGATCCTCCCTTCCGTTCCGACCGCAGCTGTTGGGTGGCGCTGGTGGGCCTGGCTTCGAAGGGACCAGACCAGCTTCAGCGGCGCCAGGTATACCCGAAACTCAGGTCGCCGAGGAAACTCGCTCTCGAACTGCCGTCCGGCAGGCCAAGCGTGTACCCGACCCCGATCGAAGCTGCGAGCGTGAAGCCCCCGGACGTCAGAAGCTGGTATCCAGCCTGGGTGCCCAAGCCGTAGAAACGCTCACACGAGGCGAAGCACCCCTGCTCAACCTGCATGGGCGATGCGGACACTTCGAGATACCCACGGTGCTTTCTGGTGTCCGTGTATCCGCGAACACCTCCGGCAACCGAAACGCCGCTCCAGTCGCCCGTTTCAACTTCAGGCAGGTAGCCGAGCCCGCCGAATATTCCGATCCGTCCGCCCCCGAAGTATGCCTGGGCCTGGCCGCCCAGACCTCCCGCGTCATTGCCCAGACCCACCGACAAGCTGAAGGCCGGTGGGGGAGGGGCGGCCTGGGGAGGTGACTGCCATGCCCAGGCCGCCGACGGCGAGAGAAGCAGGAGGACCGTGAGAGCAAAGGACCGCATTGTGATCTCCGAATAACTGCGAGATGTGCCTTTGGAGGACGGCCTCGGCTGGCCAAGCAACGACTGCATAGGCGCTACCCAACGGACTCGGAATTCTGCTGGCGCGGCCCTCAAGTGCACAAGGCCATATGCTGCTACACTGCCGCTGTCTAGTCTCGGTGCGGCGGCAGGAAGAGCTCGGTGTCGGGTGAGTGGATCACTGCCGTAACATGCAGGAAGACATGGCTGATTGGTGAGGCCACTGGGTTGGCCGTCAGAATCGTGGGCACGGCTCCGATCGTGCTTCCAATGTTGGGTTGGACGATCATGGACGAGCGGAAATCTTCATAGCCCAGGTGATAGGTCGTTGTGATCGTCCAGACGGCCAACAGGCTCGCGGCTCCTGCCGTGATCTTTCGACCCCAACCGCTGCTTTCAGCTCGAAGGGACCGCCACACGACAACCCATGGGAAAGCGAGGAGTAGCAGTCCGTCCACCGCACCGTACACGAAGCCCCGGTAGAGGACGGCCCAAGCGAGCGCGCCACCGGATAGATGCGGCGTCGCTGGGCGCGCCAATGCCCCCTGCATGAGGACGAGTCCTCCAAGAACACCGAGTGCGACGCCCCACCTTACTCTGCGCGAGATCCAAGCTCTCCAATCGAACGCAGTCGTCCTGACATAAAGGGCGAGGAAACTACCGATGATACCGAAGTAGATCAGGTAGTAGACGTCGACAGGCAATCGAATCAGGTCACCGAACACGAACGAGGCGAGGGCTCCGACGACGGCTCCTGCTGGAATCCAGAGCAGGTGTGTGACGGACTTCATGCCGTCCCCCTGCTCCGAAGATATCCGCGGACGGACGGGAAGTAGGCGCCAACGAGAATGGACAAGGCCACGATGCCGTAGACCATCTGCAAAGGCGGTTCAGGGTGGTAGCCGATCACTACGATCTCAACGCCGAGCCAAGTGAGCAGGCTGAACGCCACGAAGACCGAAGCGGACCAAGACCACACCTGTCCAGTCCAAACGCCATAGGCAACAACGAGGGGACCGATTCCCAGTAGCACAAGGAGAATCACGCCCGGGACCATATAGTCCGGGAACGGTGAGCCTTGAAGCCATTCGAGAGGAATGCCCACCGATTCGCCGCTCGGGTCCAGAGACAGGCCGAGCCCGCCGCCAACACCACTTGCACCCTGGAACGTCAGAGCGCCAGCGAGGAAATGAAGCGCCTTTGGTCGGGTACGGCCCTCCTTGGAACACCTGGCTTTCTCGGTTCGCTTGGCTCGGCGTGTCACCCCCGCACCTCCTGGCCCTCACAAGCTTGACCCGCTCTCGTCCTACCGTTCGCAACCTAGCAGACAGGCGCGCTCAATCTGTGGGGAACCGCACGGGGCCGTCCGTGGGGCGTTTCCGAGCACCTGCGGCCGAGTCGTGGCAGGCACGGGAATCGGTACCGGCT
>JASFUR010000145.1:0-7799 GCA_050050215.1 Gemmatimonadota bacterium | reverse complement strand
TGAAGCTCGAGCTCCTGAACGGAAAGACGTCGTTCGGCCTGGGTGAAGAGCTCAACTTCCGCGTCGAATCGGAGCGCTCCGGATATCTGACCCTGGTGGACCTGGGGACCGACGGGACCGTCACGGTCCTGCTGCCGAACGAGGACTACCCGTCGCTTCCCATCCGGCCGAACCTGGCGCTCACGTATCCCGAGGAGCAGGGGGTCTACTTCGTGGCTCAGCCCCCCGTGGGCGGAGGGCTCGTGCGGGCGTTCATCACGCCGCAGCCCATCGCGATCCGGATCCCCGAGGGAGCACCGGCGGCCATGGGCGGCGTGGAGCTCGCCGAAGACGTGACCACCGCGCTCGTGGATGCTGTCGGTGAGCTCGACGGCGCGGTGCGGCTCGACAGCTGGGGAACGGCGTCGATCGTCTACGACATCCACGAATAGCGATCGGGACCGCTCGCGCGGTGACCGTCGTCGTGCCATGAAGAGATACGGACGCTTCGTCGCGCTGGGACTCCTCGTCGTGGCGTCCGTCGCGCTCGCCCTGGCATTCGACGCGGCCGGGACGCTGACAGGCCTCCGCCAGTTCGAGGACCTCTCGCTCGACCTCCGGCAGCAGACGACGGCCGAGTCTTTCCAGGCGGGCGTCGGCGAGAGAGAGAGCCAGGTCGTGCTCGTGCTCTTCGACGAACATACGGTGATGGACCCTGAGACCGGATGGCCGTGGATCTCGCCGTTTCCGCGCTCGCATCTGGCCGCGCTCGTGGACGCGCTGTCGTCCGCCGGGGCGCGCACGATCGGGCTCGACGTCTTCCTCGACCGGGTGTACCCGGACCTGAACGAGTTCGACCAGGGCGACGACTTGCTTCGCGCTGCGATCGAGCGGGCCGGCAACGTCATCCTGGTCAGCCCCGTCACGCAGACCGACCAGGGCCCGGTGGAGAGCCCTCCGCACCCGTTCTTCGCCGAGGCGGCGGCGGACGTGGGCTCGGCCGAGCTGCCTTCGGCCTTCGAGACCTTCCGCGACGGCACGCTCGCCGTCCGCTCCGGCGGAGAGCTCGAGCCGTCCTTCTCGCTGGCGCTGTATGCCCACGCACGCGGCATCGACGTGGATTCGCTGCTGCAGGCGGCCCGCGCCACCGGCCGGGTCTCGCTTCCGGGGCTCCCTGCAGGGGTGGGTGAGGTCCCCTCGGATTGGTTCGACGCACCGACCGCCGACGCCACCTCGATCGTCCCGTTCCGCATCCGATACGTCGGCCCGCCTTCCTCGGCCGACGCCGAAGGCCCACCCGGGACGTTCCAGGCCTCGGCGTCGGGGACCGTGCCGGACATCGCCCGATTCCTCCCGGAGCTCTTCCGGGACAAGATCGTCCTGCTCGGCACCGGCTTCCACGAGCAGGACCGGTTTCGCACGCCGTTCTACTCGTACACGTATCGCGCCACGGACGACGACGGGAACGAGGTGCTCGAGCCGTACGGCTGGATGTACGGCGTCGAGGTACACGCGAACGCGCTGCAGAACATGCTGGACGGCGAGTACGTCCGCCCGATGCGGGCGGCGCCGAAGCTCCTCCTTCTCCTGCTCGTGAGCGCCGTCGTCGCCGGCGTCGTCTTCTGGAGGGGCACCGCCTGGGGTGGGGTCACCGCGGTGCTGACCTTCCTGGCCGTCGCGGCCTGTGCGTGGTGGGCCTGGGCCGGCGTCGTGTACGTACCCGGTGCCGAGCTCTTCTCGCTGGGCAGGCGGTTCGCCTGGGTACCGGTCGGTGCGCCGTTCCTGTCGGGCGCCTTCGCCTACGTGGGCTCGGTCGCCTACCTCGCCGTCGTCGAGGGGAGGGAGAAACGGTTCATCAAGCGCGCCTTCTCCAGGCGCGTCTCACCGGAGTTCGTCGAACAGCTCGCGGAGAACCCCGCGCTCCTCGAGCTGGGTGGCGTGAAGCGCACCGTGTCCCTGCTCTTCTCCGACCTCTCGGGCTTCACGACCCTGTCCGAGAACATGGAACCGGAGAACCTCGTCACGCTGCTCAACGATTACCTCGACGACATGACGGAGCTGGTCCTCGAGGAACGCGGCTTCCTCGACAAGTACATCGGCGACGCGATCATGGCCTTCTGGAACGCCCCCGTGGACGTGCCGGACCACGCGAACCGCGCCATGAAGACGGCGGTGCTCATGCAGCGGAAGATGGACGAGCTGAACGGGGGGTGGGCCCGCGAGAATCCGGACCACGAGCCGTTGAAGGTCCGTATCGGGGTCCACTCGGGAGAGGTCATCGTGGGGAACGTGGGCGGCGAGCAGCGCAACGAATACACTGCCATCGGCGACTCGGTGAACCTCGCGGCCCGCCTGGAACCCGCGAACAAGACCTACGACACCCTCAACATGGTGTCGGAGCTGGCCCTGCAGGCCGGTGACGCGGACGCGTTCAGGGTGCGTGAGCTGGACCTGATCGCCGTGAAGGGCAAGGAAGAGCCGGTGAAGGTGTACGAGTTGTTGGAGATGGCCGGGGTGGAGCTCGCAGCGGAGAAGGAGGAGGCGATCCTCCGCTACGAGAGGGGTATCACCGAGTACAAGCGCCATGAGTGGGCTCGGGCGAAGGCGCACTTCGAGTCCGCGCTCGCCGCCTGCCCGGACGACGGACCGAGCGCCGTGTACGTCGAGCGGTGCGAGGCCCACATCGCCTCACCACCGCCACCCGACTGGGATTTCGTGGTGCACAGGACGCAAAAGTAAGACATTGGAAGAAGGGGTCGCGCTGCCGCCCGGCCCCGACCGTGTTGGAGGTCGTATGAGAGGATTCATCGGAATCGGCGTGGCCATCCTGGTGCTCGGGGCGCCTCTGCAGGCGCAGAGCGGCCCGGCGGCCATCGTGATCCGCGTGGAAGGCGAGGTGGCCGTCACGCACGGTGAGACTCCTGCCGCCCCGGCCTCGGTCGGCGAGCGCATGTTCGTCGGAGACGTCGTGATCCCCACGGACGGCGCTCGCGCGATCCTCGTAACCGGCTCCGGCGCCCAGCAGATCGTGACCGAGCGGACCACCATCGCCGAGCCCCGAGCGGGCGCGAGCAGCGATCTCTTCGACCGCGCCGTGGCCACGCTCGCCCAGGCGGCCAACACGAACACATCGACCGGCGGTCGCCAGGGAATGATCCGCCCGATCCCCGGCCAGACCTCGCTCGTCGCACCCAGGAACGAGCTCACCGTGGCAAACGCGAGGCCGACCTTTCGTTGGACCGCCACGCCGGGTGAGAGCTACGACCTCATGCTGCGACGCGTCGAAGGCGGTCGGCCGATGCTCTTCGAGATCGGCAGCGATACCGCCTGGACTCTCCCCGACTCGGTCCCCGACCTCGAAGCGGGCTCCACGTATCAGTGGACCGTCTTCGTGGGCGGTCGCCGCGGCGGGCGCGCCATGCAGCCACAGACCTTCCGGGTCATCGGGCTGGAGGAGTCCGTCGAGCTTGCCGACTACCTCGATCAGATCGAGGTCTTCGGACTCGATCCCGAGCGCGACGGCCTCTTCCTGACGGTCGTCGCATACCGGGACATGGGGCTCTTCTACGCAGCGCGCGACGCGCTCGACGAGGTCGAGCGTGAAGCATCGCTCAGCTGGGAGCTCTACAGGCTAAAGGGCGAAATCCTGGCCGAGATCGGCCGTGAGGAGGAAGCGAGGGCGGCGTTCGACCGGGCGGACGAGCTGATGCCATGACGCGGGAAAGCCCGGTGACGTCGTTCGACGCCGAGCTCGAGGACGCGCGCGGCGAGCTCCGGCGCGCGCGCTCGGCGCTGCAGGAGCTGAGCAAGGTCGGAATGGCGCTCATGAGCGAGCGCGACCCGGCCCAGCTCTTCGACCTCATCCTCTCGCAGGCGCGGGCTCTGACGACGTCGGACGGCGGAAGTCTCTACCTGGTGGAGGAGGACGAGACCGGTGAGCGGTTCCTCCGCTTCCTCCACAGCCAGATCGACACGCTGCCGGACCTCCCGTCGCCCAACTTCAAGCTTCCACTCGACCAGCATTCGATCGCGGGATACGCGGCGACGACCGGCGAGCCACTCGTCCTCGAGGACGTCTACGAGATCCCCGCGCAGATGCCCTTCTCGCACAACAAGGCCGCGTTCGACGACAAGCACGGGTACCGCGCGAAGTCGATGCTCGTCGTGCCGATGATCGACCACCGCGACCGGGTGGTGGGCGTCCTGCAACTCATCAACAGGAAGAGCGAGCGCGACGCGGAGATCCGCACGGACGAAGACTCCGACCGTTGGGTGCTGCCCTACACCGAGCGCGAAGTGTCCATCGTGTCGTCGCTGGCCGGCCAGGCCGCAGTATCCATCGAGAACGGCCGCTTGTACCAGGACATCGAGAATCTCTTCGCCGGCTTCATCAAGGCGGCGGTCACCGCGATCGACCGACGGGACCCGACGACCTCCGGTCACTCCGTGCGCGTCACCGAGCTGACCTGCGACGTCGCGGAGCTGATCTCGGAGCAGACCGACGGCCCGTTCGCCGACAGGTTCTTCAGCGAAGAGGAGATGAAGCAGCTCCGATACGCCGGGCTCCTGCACGACTTCGGCAAGGTCGGGGTCAGCGAGGAGACGCTGACCAAGAAGCAGAAGCTCCCTCCGGTGATGGGGGCCCGAGTAGAGGGCCGCTTCAAGCTGATCCGGAAGACGCTCGAGGCCGACGCCGCGTGCGCCCGAGCCGACGCGATCGCTCAGAAGGGCCGTGACGGCGCCGAGAAGGACCTCGCGTCGATCCAGGCGAAGCTCGAGGAGGACCTCGCGACGCTCGAGGGCTACTGGGAAGCAGTTCAGGACGCCAACGTCCCACGTGTGCTGGACGAGGACGCCGCCGAGGTTCTCCAGGAGATCGCGCAGCGTACGTTCGTCGACACGGACGGGAGGGAGCAGGCGTACCTCACGCCGCACGAGCTCCATTTCCTGCAGATCCGCCGGGGCAACCTCGACGACAACGAGCGTCGCCAGATCGAGTCCCACGTGGTGCACTCCTACGACTTCCTGCTGAACATCCCGTGGACCGAGGAGCTGTCGCGCATCGCGGAGATCGTGCGTGGCCACCACGAGAAGCTCGACGGATCCGGCTATCCCGACGGCGTCACCGGTGAGCATCTGTCCCTCGAGACGCGCATCATGACCGTCTGCGACATCTTCGACGCGCTCACCGCGTCGGATCGCCCCTACAAGAAGGCGATGCCTGTCGAGAAGGCGCTGCAGGTGCTCCAGTGGGAGGCGGACGACGGGATGCTGGACAAGGAGATCGTCGAGCTCTTCGTGCAGAGCGGCGTCTACAAGAAGGTCCTCGACCGCGACTGGCGCGAGTTCTAGGGGAGCGCCGCCCGCGCTCGCGGCGGCGGTCTCGGCCTAGCCCTCCACTCCCACCGGCTCCGCGACCTCCCGAGCGGACATCGGCTCGGGCTCTGCCGGCTCGGGATCCTCGGTGATCAACACGCCCTTCTTCTGGAAGGCGCCGTAGACGCCCTTCAGGACCCATGCGGTGCCGCCGATGATGAGCGCGAGCATGACCCACCGCAGCAGCGTCGCCATCGTCGACGCCGTCATCGCGGGCATCGTGAAGTTGTACTGGAGAAGGGCATCGCCGCGATCGACCATCCAGTGCCACCCGATGTGGGCGAGAAACGCCGACAGCACGATCGTGCCCATGACCTCGGGCAGCCAGCGCTTGAACATGAAGTTGAGCACCGGAATCGTGATCAGCAGAACGAAGATCTGCCCTAGCTCCACGCCGACGTTGAACGAGAGGAGCGACGTGAGCAGATGCGTTCCCGCGAACTGGAGCGACTGCGAAAGGGCGAACGAGAAGCCGAAGCCGTGCACGAGGCCGAAGCCGAACGCGATCATCCAGCGCCGATGCAGCTTCGCACCGATGATGTTCTCGAACGCCATGAAGACGATCGAGAGGGCGATCAGCGTCTCGATGAGCGGTGGGAACCAGAGCGCCCTGGGCGCCAACCCCAGCGCCGACGCGATGAGCGTGATGGAGTGCGCGATCGTGAACGACGTGACGATCGGCAGGAGGGCCCGGAACCGCCGGAAGGGCACGACCAGCACGAACAGGAAGAGCAGGTGGTCGAGGCCGTCCAGAATGTGCTCGAAGCCCATGACGACGAAGCGGACGGCCGCCTGGAACCAACTCGGGTCGAGCCGGACCTTCCCGGCGGTGCCCATGTACTGGAAGTCGCGCTCGCCCCCGCCCGGAGGCAGGAAGCGAAGCACCGTGAGCGTGCGGATGCCCAGCTGCTCCCAGCCGGCCTCGATCGTGAAGTCCGACTGGTCGGAGTCGATGTCCCACTCCAACAGGGCGTCGAACATCGCCTGACCGAGCGGCAGGTCGATGGTGGCCGGAAGGGGATCGGACAGCACCGTGGACAGGGCCGAGTCGTAATCCCGGAACGCTCCATCGCCCGGAATGGCGACCCGAGCGGCCTCCACGCGGGCGAGCCCGAGATCGCGATCGCCCTCGTACATGCGCACGTAGTTCGCGAGCCAGAGCTGCGCGGCGTCGTGGGCCAGCTCGGTGGCGCGGGGGATCTCCAGATAGCCCGGACCCCGAACCTCGAAGTTGAAATCACGCAGCGACACGAGGGGCACGCGCACGATGGCGCGCATCGTATTGCCCTCGGGTCGAAGGAATGCCTGGACGGTAACATCCGCCGGAATCTCGTGTGCTTCGCCCGACCACGTGGGAAGGAGGAGGACGAGGGCGACGACGAGCGCAGCGGTGCGTCGGACGCGCTTCTGATCAGTCATGGGCGGAAAGCTATCGCGACTCGGCGGGAACGGGCTACTCCACCCCCGAGGTCGCCTTGAAGATTGGTGATTGCAGGATTTGCCCTCACACTGTAGGCTACCCGTCTGGGCCGACAGGGCCCCGCCTTTTTACGACCAGGGAGATGTGCGATGCAGAAACGCAACGTGACTATCGGGCTGGCTCTGGTGGGCATCATCACGATCGTTGCCTGCGCAGCCGAGACGCTCGATGGCATGGCCTCACAGGAAGGCTCCGTGCCGCTGTTCGAGGTCGATCCGTTCTGGCCGAAGCCGCTGCCGAACCACTGGCTGATCGGGCCCACGATCGGTGTGACGACGGACGCCAACGACGGTGTCTGGATCGTGCACCGGAACACCCCCGACCAGTTCGCGGCCCGGACCGAGATCGGACTGGCCCAGGACCCGCCGCTGAGCGACTGCTGCCAGCCAGGACCTCCGGTCCTGCACTTCGA
Source organism: Gemmatimonadota bacterium (assembly GCA_050050215.1). Classification (GTDB taxonomy): domain Bacteria; phylum Gemmatimonadota; class Gemmatimonadetes; order Longimicrobiales; family Gaopeijiaceae; genus UBA2982. The sequence goes on along the minus strand of JASFUR010000145.1, from coordinate 552 downwards.
TCGGGACGGCAACCTGCTCCACGCGTGGGGCGGTCCGGGAACCGAGACGGGTGACTACACGTGGCCGCAGTCGAACCACGGTATCGAGGTCGACAACCGGGGCAACGTCTGGATCGGCGGTAACGGCGGCCAGGACCGTCACATCCTGAAGTTCACGGAAGACGGCCAGTTCATCGCCCAGTGGGGTGAGCCGGGCGTGCCGCTCAACAGCCAGAGCCTGACGACGTTCGGCATGGTCGCAAAGATCACCTACGATCCCGACACCGACGAGCTGTACGTGGCCGACGGCTACGGCAACCAGCGTGTCGCCGTGCTCGACCCCGAGACGGGCGAGATGAAGCGTTTCTGGGGTGCCCACGGCAACGAGCCGCCCGAGGGCGTCGATCGTCCCCCGGCATACACCCCTGGTGAGACGCCGCCGGAGCAGTTCCGTACTCCGGTTCACTGCGCAGATCGCGCGCGTGACGGTCTGATCTACGTCTGTGACCGTCCTTCGGACCGGCTGTCGGTGTTCCAGACGGACGGGACGTTCGTCGAGGAGAAGATCATCGC
>JASFUR010000144.1:0-7840 GCA_050050215.1 Gemmatimonadota bacterium | reverse complement strand
AAGATCAGCCCGGGCCCCTTCGCGCGGGTGAGCTTTCCCAGCCGGAAGATGACGCCGCGCTCGTACTCGTAGAGGACGCGCAGGCTGGTGAGGATCCCCACCGCCACGACCGCTACCGCGGGAACCAGGAATGACGGATCCATGTGTGAGCTCCCGTTGAAGTCGTTTGTGGAGATGCGAACACCTGAGCGTCGCCCCCCGTTCCGTGCGGCGCAAGCGGGGTACCGGGGGCACCGGCCGGCACCCGGTCCCACTCCGCCGGTGGCCGCAGCCGTCCGGTTCCGGCCAGTTGACAGGGCAGGGGGGCAGGATGAGCTTTTCGCCCTTCGCCGGAGTAGCTCAGTCGGTTAGAGCAGCGGAATCATAATCCGCGTGTCGGGGGTTCGAGTCCCTCCTCCGGCATCCAGTCGATGACTCGGTTTCGGGCCTCTCGGGTTCTCCGAGGGCCCCTCTTCACGCGACTGTGTGCCACCCCCGCGTAGGCTGCGGCTCGTTGGTGGCCGGCGGCGGGTCAGCTGTCGCTTGTCCGGGGGGGTGGTGCCACCCAAGATCGGTGTCTCTTGTAGCACACCCTATCTCAGTGGAGACCGTCCCATGCGCCACCTTCATCGCGCTGCAGTCGTGGTTCTACTCCTCGCGCTCGGCGCCTGTGGTGGCGACGATCCGACATCCTCCGGGCTGACGTTGGATGATCTGACGGGCAGTTGGATCGCGACCTCGGCCCTCTTTACCAACAATGCCAATTCCAGCGAGACGTTCGACCTCGTCGACACTGGTGGAGAGATTCGCTTCACCGTGCTCGCCGGAGGCAACACCCGAATCTGGATCGATGACGGAACGACCTCGGACGAGTTCGACGCTGTGGTGACGCTGAGCGGAAGCACCCTCACGATCGACCCCGTAGAGGCCGGCCGCGACACCGACGTCTTCGAGATCACTCTGGTCAACAACGTGCTGACCATGACGAACTCGGACAACAACTTCGACTTCACGCTGAGTGGCGCGACGCCCGTGAGCGCCACCCTGGTTCTCACGATGGTCCCCAACTGAGGGGATCCGCACGGCGATCCGCGGACTCGCGAGGTCCGCTGGAAGGGTAGCACGGCCTCTCGGGGGATCTCCCGGGAGGCCGATCTTCTTTTCCCAAGTGCCTCCTGTTACAAACGGCGTACGTCATCCGCCGTACATCCCGGCGCCCCAGCCGCGGCAGCTTCCATGAGAAGCTCGATTCGTCTTGATGAGGGGGCCGCATGAGGCTGTTCGCGTCACGGGTCGTCGTCGCTCTGCTTCTGCTCCCCCGAGGAGCCGGGGCACAGCAGGCGATCGAGGTCGGAGTCCGCGTGCGCCTTCGTATCGCCGGGGAACGCGCCCGGGTCGTGGGTTGGGTGACGGAGAGCGGTCCGGACTCGCTCACGCTTGCGGTGGACTGCGCCTCCAGGAGCCATCGCGCCCCGTGTCCCCGTGGACCGACCGGAAGACGCGCACGTGTTCGGGTGGAGGAGGTCGGGCACTCTCTGCGGATCGGCATCGACGAGCTCACCGAGGTCGAGCGCTCGATCGGGACGCATCGCAACACGAGGGGCTTCGCCCTTGCCGCGGGGCTCATCGGCGGCGCGATGGGCGCGTTCGCGGCCAGCACGTGCAACGAGTGCTATCCGGAATGGTGGTCTCTGGGCGCCGTCATGGTGGGAGTTCCGAGCCTTTTCCTCGGGGGAATCGTGGGCACGTTCGTGGTCACGGAGGATTGGAAGGACGTATCCGGCACGTGGTCGGAGCGGGCCGCGGCGATGCTGCCCTCGGCGCTCGTCCCGGCACGCGACGGCGGCCTGACCGTGTCCTGGACGATCGGCGTTCCTTAGACGCGCACGGCTCGCTCGGCGTTGAACCCGGGAGCAGCCGGTTGTCTTGCGCCGGACCTGGCTGATTTCGGCCGGCTCGTGGGAGCGGTATGCGTCGCTCCGCGGTGCTTCGGGGCCTCGCCGGGTCGGCACGCGGTTTGCTCATACGATGGTAGCGCAGGCACGAGTCCACACAGTACAAGGGAGGATCGAAATGAGAGCGGTTATGCTGAGGTCAGCGCTCCTGTCCATCCTTCTCGTTGCGCCGATCGCTCTGACGAGCCCGGCGCGCGTGCTCGGACAGGAAGGGTTGCAGAGCGACGCCGTGGACGTCACGGTGTCGAACCAGACCGATGCGCTCACCCGCGTATACGTGATTCAGAACGGCCACATGGTGCCGATGGGCCTGGTAGGAGGCATGGCCAACGAGACCCTGCGGCTGCCGCGGTTCCTCGTGGGGTCCGCCGAGCCGGTCCGGCTCGTGGCCGACCTGATCGGCTCGGAGCGCTGGCACGAGAGCGATCCCGTGTCGGTCCAGCATCCGACGACGCTGAAGTTCACGATCGACAGGAACCTGGCCCGTTCGACCGTGGTCTCCAGGTAGGGGGTCGCAGAAGGCGCGGGTCGGTTCCATACTGTGAGGTTGAGCCCTTCCGGGCCCCGCACGTGGTTCCGGGGGGCGCTCGCCCGGACCCCATTGCACCCAGGATCCCGCCATGTCACGACCGGATCGACTCTCGCACCTTCCCCTGGTGCTCGGTTTTCTCGCGGTAGCGGCTTGTGTCGGGGGCTTCGTCTTCGTGCTGTCTCCCTCGATCGGCTCCGCCGCTGCGCCCCAGCAACGTCCCGTCATCCAGGGACCGATGGAGGACCTCGACCTCGGGAATCTGTCCATCCGGCGCTTCCGCTTCCCGGCGGGTAGCCGGCTGGGGTGGCACACCCACAACGACGGACCCCAGCTCCTCATGATGGAGGAGGGGACGGGCCGCCTTCAGGAGAGAGGAGGGCCGGTGATCGAGATGCTCCCCGACGAGCCGTACGTCACGCCGGCCGGAGTCGAGCACTGGCACGGAGGCTCCCCCGACGAGGGCGGTATCCAGTGGAACATCTACGACGGCATCGGCGTGCCCGGCAGCGTCACGTGGGGTGATCCGGTGACGGACGAGGAGTACGAGGCGCAGCCGGCGCGGTGACCGGGCTGTTGCTCCGCTGATCACCGAAGTGGCACCACCGGTGGGCTCAGCCGGATGGAGGGCTCCATGCCTTATCTTTGTGTGCCCGTAGCCCCTCGCTCGCCGACGCGGGAGACACGATGTCGATGGTCGATTGGCTGCTCACCGAGCAGCTCGTCGAGATCTTTCAGGAAGCACGCGTCAAACGCCCGGACCTCAATGCGGAGCTCGTGGCGAAGAGCGCCCACGGAGAGCCGGATGTGCTCGCCGGGGCGGGGACGGCCGTCCGGATCCACCTGACCGACGGGGGCGAGCTCGTCGTGACGCCGAAACGGATCCAGCGGCTCGTCGGCGAGAATGCGGCCGACCTGGTGGTCTTCGCGAATCTGATCGGCTACGACTGGATCTCCCCCAAGATGTCCGAGAAGGTCGCGTTGAAGGACGAGCACTACGACCGGCTCTACCTGTATCCACGCGAATCCCCGCCGATCACGCTGGAGCGGCTCGGCGACGCCGTGTACCCGCTGATGAGCTTCCTGGGGCGCGTGCTGGAGTACCAGTCGCAGAAGGTGCTTCTGCGAAAGCTCGACGACGATGTCGTGGATCGGCTCGGACACTGTCTGACGGCGGCGGCCGAGGGGCCCTTCTTCACGGACGCGGAACTCGGCGACCTGTTCCGGCGGAGCCGTGAATCGATGCGTATCGTGGCGGGGATGTGGCCACGGATGAACCTCGCTGCACCGGAGCTGCTCGATCTCCTGGAGCGACTGATCCCGGCGCTGGTCGAGCGAGCGCCGGCGAACGAAGGGTCCTGGTCTGAGTGGGTCGACGCCTCACCCACACAACTCGAAGCCGCCGTGGAGGTCTTCCGGAGGGTCTCCGAGGGAGAGGTCTAGCCCCTCGACAGCCGGACGACGTCAGGGGAGCCGGCCAGCAGATCCTCCTCGTCGTCGTGGGCGACCAGCCGTAGTCCGCCGCCCATCGCGGCTGCGGCCAGGAAGTTGGCAGCGACGACGGGGAGCCAACCGACGGTGTCGATCGCGACGAGCGAACCGGAGATGGCCACCGTGGCGAAGAAGGCCGTCGAGCAGAGGGCGGCCAGCGCCAGGAGGCGCTTCGCCTCGAAGGGCTGCCGCCAGTCGAAGAGGAGGGATACGACCACGCCTACGAGGCCGAACGTCAGGAAGTGCACGGCGGTCAGCAGGCCGATCTGGTATCCGGCCCATACGCCGTCCGCGATGCCCGCGAAGCTCGTCAGGTCCACGACGAGGCCTCCGGGTCCGGGAAGCACCCCTGCGAGCGTGCCCGGGGTCGCCAGGGGGTCGAGGCGTACGAGATCGAGCAGGAAGAACGAGAGCTCGAGCGCTCCGGCTGCGATCGCTCCGGCTTCCGCGCCCCATACTGCGCGACGATAAGCGTTCACTTGGACCTCCGCGAAGGTTGCCACCTTCCCCGCCCACGTCCCGAAGCTCAACGTGAGGAGGGAGGCGGTCTTTTGCAACTCGGCGTGAGTCGATACTGCCCTATTCGGGCCGCAGCGCGTCCACGAGCTGCACCCGTGTGGCGCGCCGCGCTGGGAGGAGGCAGGCGAGGAGTCCGGCCAGCCCGAGTGTGAGCACGATCGTCACGTACACGACTGGATCGCCGGGTTGTACGTCGAAGAAGAGCAGCCTCATGGGTTGCACCAGCAGGGCCCCCAGCGCCGATCCGATGAGCGCACCGAGGGCCAACTGCTTCATCCCCTTCCCGAGCACGAGCGTCAGGATGTCACGTCCCTCGGCCCCCATCGCCATCCGCACGCCGAGCTCCTGTGTACGGCTGCTCACCGAGAAGGCCATCACGCCGTAGAGGCCGACCGCAGCGAGGAAGAGGGCCACGATGCCGAAGATCGTGAAGAGAGATCCGAACACGCGGTACCCCCACGTGCCGGCGGCGACGGTCTCCTCCATCGTGCGTGCGAAGTAGATCGGCAACGCCGGGTCGATACCGGATACGACGTCACGGGCCGCGGAGGCGAAGGCCCCCGGCGACCCCTGGGTGCTGACTGCCAGGCTCACGAACCGGACTCCCTCCACCTGGGCGAGCGGCAGGAAGTACTGCGCCGTGATCTCGGAGGCCTGGCCGAATCCGGGGCCGCCGCTTCCGATGAAGATGTCCGGCACCACGCCGACCACCGAAAGCCACGGGCCGTCTCTTCCCACACGAAACCGCTTCCCGAGCGGGGAGTCGGAACCGAACTGCGCCCGGGCGAGGCTCTCGTTCACCAACGCGACCTCGACGGAGCCGGCCACGTCCCGCTCGTCGAAGGGGCGACCTTCGGTCAGGTCGACGCCCAGCACGTCGAAGTAGTCGGGCGACACGACCGCGGTGTATGCGATGGGCTGGTCGCGTACGTCCGGGTAGTCCGCTCCTTCGACGCCGATCCGTGTCGCGCCGGCCCCCACGGCGGGTAGGCTCGTCGTCAGGGCTGCGGCGGTGACCCCCGGCTCGGCGGCGAGGTCCTGGACGAGCCTGTCGTAGAAGAGCCAGCGTGAGTCGTCGTCCGGGTAGTCGGTGTCGAAAAGACCCAGGCGAGCGGTGAAGATGGGCGAGGGCTCGAAGCCCATGTCGAGCGTGCGAAGATTGACGACGCTCTTGATCATCATCCCTGCCGCGACGAGGAGCGCACACGAGAGGGCGATCTCCCCTATCACGAGCGCCGCGCTGAAGCGTCCGAGGCGGAGGCTCGAGGTGCCCCGGCTCTCATCCCGCAGCACCTCGTTGAGGTTGGCGCCGGACGCGCGCAGCGCGGGCAGCGTGCCGGCGGCGATCGCGGCGAACGCGGTGATGAACAGCGTGAACAGGAGCGTGGGGGGGTCCAAGCGAACGTCGATCCAGTACGGCTTCTCGATGTCGATGATGACCGCGTTGAACGCCTCGATTCCCACGTATGCGAGGGCGATGCCTGCCGCGCCGCCCAGGACGGCGACCAGACCGGACTCGACGAGCAGTTGGCGGATGATCCGCCTGCGTCCCGCGCCCAGCGCCGAGCGTACGGCCATTTCGCGGGACCGAACGGAGGAGCGAGCGAGGAGCAGGTTCGCGACGTTGAAGCACGCGATGAGGAGCACGCCGAAGACGGCGAGGAGCATGGTCCACAGGGCAGCCACGATCGCCGGTGGCATGACGGAGTCCTCGTACGACTGCACCCAGACGGAGACGCCTTCGTTCGTTTCCGGGTACTCGGCGGCGGTGCGGGCTGCGATCTGGTCCATCTGGACGTTCGCCTGGTCCAGGGTCACGCCCTCGAGCAGGCGGCCGACGACGGCGACCTGGTTCATGCCTCGCTCGGCCTGGAGCGGGTCGATGCCGAGGGGTAGCCAGACGTCTTCCTGGAAGGGGAAGTGGAACCCCTCCGGCATCACGCCTACGACCGTCGTCTGGCGGCCGTTGACACGCATGCGTCGCCCGACGATGCCCGGGTCTCCGGCATACCGCTCTTGCCAGACATCGTATCCGAGTATGACCACCGGCTCGTCCAGCCCCGCATCCTCCGAAGGGTTGAAGACCCTTCCGAGGAGTGGAACCCCATCGACCTGCTCGAAGAGATTCGCCGATACGAAGGCGCCGTTGTAGCGCTCCGGTGGATTGCCCTCGTCGGCCATGTTCACGGTGCCCGTGGTCACGGCTGCGAGCCCCCGGAACGACGTCTGCTGCTCGCGCCAGTCCAGAACGTCGAGGTAGGGGATGCTCCCCCCGCGCTCGCCGGTCTCGGGGATCTCCCTCGACAGGGAGGCCAGCTTGGTACCACGGTCGAAGTCGAGACCGCGGATCACCGACCCGTAAACAGAGCTGAACGTGTGGGTCGTGAGGCCCACCCCGAGCGCGATGGTGAGCACCGAGACCGCAGTGAGCGCCGGTGTCTTCACGAGCATGCGGATCCCGTACTTGAGATCCGTGAGCAGTACGTCCATCCGACCTCCGATCGGCGGGTGCCCTTCGGAGACTACGCTGGAGATCCAGGCGCGGTTTCGCCAGTAGAGGTCGCCGGGGTCGGCGGTGGTCTCCGGCTCAGCTTTCCGGTTCGCCCTCGAGCACGGCGTGGAGTGCCCGGGCGGCGTCCGCACAGTCGTCCGGGGCGCAACGGGTGCTGAGCGTGACGAGCTCGGACGCGGGGCTTCGACGCGCGAACGCCAGGATCTCCAGCGCCTTCGCCCGGCTGGGGAACGGCGTCTCGATACCCGCGACGCGGAACCAATACCACGCGATGCGCGGCACTCCGTCGTCGTCGTAGAAGATCGATTCCCGGACGTAGCGCCGGCCTTCTCCCACCGGTCCGACGAGCCGCTCGGTGACCGCGAGCGAATCCGGCGCCATCGCGTTGGGATATCCGATCATCTCGTCGCCCTGGCGCTGGTCGGTGAAGAAGTACCGACCCGCCTCGACCGTCGTCTCGTCGAGCAGGATCGTCCACTCGGCCCGCGCATCGATGCCGTGGTAGGCCGGTGTCCAGTCGTTAGGCCCGGGCATGCGGTCCGTGAGCGTCCACTCCGGGGACACGTCGAGCAGGTCGGGCCTCGTGTCCAGCTCGCCGATCGTCGGCATGGCTCCGAGTCCCAGGTAGAGCACCGGGCCGATCAGGACGAACGCGCCGGCGGTGGCGGCACGGCGGGGCCGGCCGGGATCGAAGGTCGAGGCGGGGGGCGCGTCCGCTGTCGTGGCGGCTTCGTGGCGTGCGTCCCTCCGCTCGATCCAACGCACCAGGAAGTAGGTGGGGATCATGAGGAGCGTGAAGATCACCCACCCCTGCCAGAAGTGGTTCCGGATGTATGGCGACTGCATCTGCGAGTA
>JASFUR010000143.1:0-7934 GCA_050050215.1 Gemmatimonadota bacterium | reverse complement strand
ATGCTGACGGGAAAGCTGCCCTTCGAGGGCGACAGCGCCGTGACCACGATGTACAAGCACTGCCACGAGCCGCTCCCTCCGCTCGAGGACTTCCGGCCGGACTGCCCGCCCGAGCTGCGCGAGACCATCGAGCGCATGGTCGCCAAGAAGCCCGAGGACCGATGGCCTTCGCTCGAGGCCGCCGTCCGCAGGCTCAACAACGACGCGACGCCCACGCAGGTCGACCCGATCCGAAGCCACCTGATGGAACTGGTGAAGGAGGGCGACGCGGATGAGCTGCTCGCGCGCCTCAGCGATCCTTCGGGTCCGGTCACCCGGCGGACCGACCCCCAGGCCGGCCAGAAGGCTACGAGCTCCGCCGGGCCCCGGAGGGGTGTGGTGGCGGGTGTCGTTGCGGTGGCCGTCCTGAGCATCGGAGCCGCGCTGGTAGTCCTGCAGCCGTGGGCGGGAGGCTCCTCTCAGGCCGGCGTGGACCCCGGAATCCAACAGGGGTCCGCGGCCGTTCCGCCGGCACCCTCGCAGCCCGCCGGCGGCGGGGATGGGTCGGACGGCTCCGCAGCGCCCACCGGTGGCGGCTCGCCGGCCGAGGCCGCGGTGGGAGTCGGTTCCACCGAAGGCAGCCCTACCGGCGGCTCGAGCGATGCAGGAAGCGACGGCGACGACGGAGCCGGCACATCGGAGCCGGACCCCGTCCCCGCGAACCCACCCGCAGGCGGTGGCCCCGGGTCGGCCGGCACGCCGTCCGGGGGCGCCACGCCCCCGCCCGCCCGCCCCACCGTGGCCTCGGTGCAGATCGGTGGCGCGCCCGGTGAGCTCCAGCCCGGAGGGACCGCGCAGCTCACGTCCCGCGCGCTGGATGCCACCGGCAACACCGTTCCGGACCAGACCGCGGTCTGGACGTCCTCCAACGAGCGCGTGGCCACCGTGGACGGGAGCGGCGGGATCCGGGCGGTGTCCCCGGGGGAGACGATGATCACCGCATCGGCCGGCGGCCGGTCGGGATCGATCCGCCTCACGGTCGCGGAGGCGCCGGTGGCCTCGGTCGGGCTGAGCCGCACGAGCCTGGAGATGACCGTGGGTGATGAGGAATCCCTGTTCGCGGAGCCGCGGGACGCGAGCGGCGCGGCGCTCAGCCGTACGGTCGCCTGGCGCTCGAGCGACCCGTCCGTGGCGACCGTCGACGACGGGAGGGTGACCGCGGCCGGGCCGGGCACGGCGACGATCACGGTGTCGTCGGAGAATGCGTCCGAGACCGCGGACGTGACGGTGCTCGTCGACACGCGCACGGCCGTCGAGGACGTCGTCGAGGCGTACGGAAGAGCGCTGGAATCCCTGGACGTGGCGCAAGTCAGGGCGGTCTACCCCGGGGTCACGTCCGATCGGGCCTCCGCCCTCCAGGAGATGTTCCGGTACGCCCGCGACATGAGGGTCGACTACACGGTAGGCGACGTCGTGCAGGAGGGCACGACCGCGACGGCCGACGTCACCGGGACGTGGCTCTTCACCGACTCACGCGCGGGAATGCAGGAGCTGGCCCAGAACTTCACTGCGACCTTCGAACGCCGCGGGAGCACGTGGCGGCTGGCGAACATCGTCGACCGCTGAGGGACGTCCGAAGCGGTCCGGCCGGCCCTACCCCCCGAACGGGAAGTCCAGCCCGACCGTCCAGATGAAGTCGGGCTGGAGGCCCACCCCCCGCAGCGGGAAGATGCCGTTCACGACGAGCACGGTGCCTCCGCGCACGGTGAACTTCCCGCCGAGCGACGCCCGCAGGAGGTCGGCGTCCTTGTTGGGAATGTTCGTGGCGGGATACTGACGCAGGAACGGCGCCTCCAACTCGATGGTCGACGGCAGCGTGAACTCGTTGTCTCCGAGCTGGAATTCAGCCTCGATCCCGGCCGCGAGCGTCGCCCAGTCCGTGACCAGGTTGTCGACGAGTCCGCTGACGAACAGTCCGTCCCGCTGCGTCTCACCCTGCCGTGCGGCATAACCGACGTTCAGGTGCGGCGAGAAGGTACCGAGCTGAGCGGAGTAGAGCGCCGTGACCTTGATCTGGTTCGAGCCGACCCCGAGCAGGTCCTCCTCGTCACCCGTGCCGAACCTCATCTCTCCCAGGATCGCCGCGCCCATCCTCGAGCTCTGTCCCAGGTTGATCTTCATGCGGGCCGCCACGTCGCCGATGCCCGACGCGGTTCCGTCCATCGAGGCGGACGCCTGTAGGACCGGATCGCTCGCGGTCCCCCCGAAGCGGTGGATAGCGAGGTCCCCGAACGGGATGATCTGCGCGTCGCTGCGGCCGGTCACCTTCGTCCGGACGAACGGCACCGCCACGCCGACGTCGATGAAGTCCGTGAGCCCGTACGTCATCGACACGGTACCGACCAGCACGCTGACGTTCATGGCGAGCTGCAGAGACATGATGTCGTTCTCGAACTCGGGGGAGCCGAGGGTGTCGGCGGGAGTCTCGTCCTCGTGCTGGAACGCGAGCTCCATCCCCTCCAGCGGCACCCCGTTGAGCGACGTGAAATCCACGCCGGTCACGCTCATTCCGAGAAAGAACTGGTTGCGCCCGAGCGTCTGCGTGCGCTCGCCGAAGATCGGGCCGGCGGACGTCGAGGTTCGTACCGGCAACCCGCCCTCGAACGAAAACGTCGCGCCGCTCGAGGTCGCGCTGAGGGGAACGCTGAGCGTAGCGTTGCCGATGGCGTCCGAGATGAACGCGATGACCGCGTCGTTGCCCTCGGCGAGGGCGGGAATGAAGTGGTTTCCGTGCACGTTGCTCAGGTCGAGACAGAGCGGCTGGCCACAGCTACCGAAGGTGAAGAGGTCCTGTACGATCCTGCTGCGCAGACCCGACTCGTCCTGGGCCTGAACGGAATGGGGTGCCAGCGCGAACGCGAGCACGAGCGCCGCGAGGGGGGAGGGCCGACGGGTCATCCTGGTCTCCGAGAGCTTGGAATCCGGAAGCGCAAAGCTTACGGGGGCGCGCGGCGACTAGCAATCAGGCCGGAAAAGAGGGCTTCCGAGCTTCGAGACCTGCTTGCCGAGCGGGCGGGGCCGACAGTACCGTGGCGTTTGCCCGCCCAGAGCCACCCTAGAGCCGATCAGGTGAGAACGTGTTCGATCACGGGCGTCCCAGCTTGAGTGTCACTCGCCTCGCAGTCGTCGGTGCGGGGCTCCTGGCTGTCGCGGCGTGCTTCGAGTCTTCGATTGTCCAGGTGACCGAGCAGGACGCGGTCGAGCTCCATGTCGACCCGGACAGCACCGACCTGGTAATCGGCCGTGAGCTCACGCCCCAGGCACTCGTGCTCGACGCCGCGGGACGGCTGCTCGTGGGCGTGGACGTCGGCTGGACGAGCGCGGATCCCGCTGTCGCGACGGTCGACGAGAACGGCCTGGTGGCCGGTCTGTCGCTGGGGTCCACGCAGATCGTGGCGACGGCCTCGAGCCTCGCGGACACGACGATCGTCGTCGTGGTCGAGCCACCGGCCCTCGTTCTCTCCGAGAGCAGCGTCTCCTTCTCGGGTGAGGCCGGCGGCGCCAATCCCCCGGCGGACACGGTGGCGATCACGAACGGCGGTGGCTCCCAGCTCGCCGGCCTGTCGGTGGACTCGATCCTGTATGGCGAGGCGACGCAGGGATGGCTCACCGTCACGCTGGGGGCGGCGGTCGCGCCGACCGGGATCACGCTGCTCGCCTCACCGGGCTCGATCCCGGACGAGGGGGTCTACACCGCCACGGTGTGGATCTCGGCGGCCGACGCCGTCGACAGCCCGGCCTCGATCGGCGTGCAATTCGACGTGGCGCCCGGTCCCGTCTACGGAGATCCAGCGACCGTGACGGTCGTGCGGGGCGGCGGCGAGACCGCAGTCAATGGAGCCACCGTGGAGACCGACCCGACCGTCAAGGTCACCGACGACACCGGGAGTCCGGTGCCGGGGGTCACGGTGTCGTTCACTCCGTCGGGGGGAGGGGCGGTAGGCTCGTCCACCGTCCAGACTGATTCCAATGGGGAGGCATCCACCTCCTGGGCGGTCAGCGTCAGCGGCCACACGATGGCCACTGACGGGACCTTCCAGAACACCCTCATCGTGTCGGTGCCGGGGCTCACCGCTCCGCAGCTCACAGGCTTCGCCCGCTACTCGTACTCGGCGGACGTGAGCCCCGAGTTCGGCGCCTGCGTCGGATGTCACGGGAACTTCGTCTTCGCTCTCAGCTACGCGAACCTCGTGGGGGTCGCGTCCAACTGCGGTGGGACTCCCTATCCCCGCGTCAGTACCGCCGGTGGTGACGCGGGCGCCGACGCCAGCATGATCCTGCTCCACACCAGGGCCGGCCTGACCGTCCCCTGCGCCTTCGACAACCACCCGGAGTTCGACGACGCCAAGGTGGACATATTCGAGGCCTGGATCCGGAACTCGGCACCCAACAACTAGGGCCCTACGCCAGTGCGCCCTCCAGCCGCTCGCGGATGATGGTCTCGGCCTCGGCCATGATACGGTCCACGAGCTCCTTCACCGTCGGCACGTCGTGGATGAGGCCCGCGACCATTCCACAGCTCCAGGCGCCGGCATCCATCTCGCCCTCCTGCAGGACCTTCCGCCCCTGCTCTCCCGAGACGAGGTGACGGATGTCCTCGATGCCGACGTCCTCGCCCTTCTCCTCCTCGATCTCGAGGATCTTCTCGGTGGCGGCGTTGGCGAGGACCCGCTCGGTGTTGCGGAGCGGCCGCATGATGAGACGCGTCTGAAGCTCGTCGGCGTCGACCAGCGCCTGCTTCACGTTCTCGTGGACCGGCGCCTCCTTCGTAGCGATGAAGCGGGTCCCCATGTTCATGCCCTCGGCGCCGAGCGCGAGCGCGGCAACCAGGCTGCGGCCGTCGGCCATGCCACCCGAGGCCACGAACGGAATCGTCAGCTCCTCGGCCGCGCGCGGCAGCAGGATCATGTTCGGAATGTCGTCCTCCCCCGGATGCCCCCCGCACTCGAAGCCGTCCACGCTCACGGCGTCGCATCCTATGCGCTCCGCCTTGAGCGCATGTCGGACGGACGTGCACTTGTGGATGACCTTGATGCCCGCCGCCTTGAGAGCCGGTAGGTGCGGCTCGGGGTTCCGCCCGGCCGTCTCCACGATCTTCACCCCACCCTCCACGATCGCCTGCAGGTATTCCGCGTAGGGGATGTCCCGGAAGGACGGCAGCATGGTGACGTTCACGCCGAATGGGCGATCGGTCATCTCGCGGCAGCGGGCAATCTCCTTGGCGAGGTCCTCGGGTGTAGGCTGCGTCAGCGCGGTGATGATGCCCAGTCCACCGGCGTTGGAGACCGCCGAGACGAGCTCCGCGTAGCCCACGTAGTGCATCCCGCCCTGGACGATGGGATGCTCGATGCCGAAAAGCTCCGTGATCCGTGTTCTCATGGCCTTCCGTGATTGGGGGAATCGCCAGTGCGGAAGCTTGGGGCGGGGGGCCCGGAACTCCAAGCCCTGCGCCGACTGGCATCCCCCTTGCACCCGGTTTCGCCCGACGGACGACAGCGACCTGCACGGGAGACGTCCATCATGAAACCGCGTCGCATCACGATCGCCTCGGACGACACCGGCCACGACGCTCACGACGTCGAGGCCACCACGGAGGACCGGAGCAGCAACCGGCGATCCCCCGGACGACCACTCGTGCGCCCACTCGTGATCCTCGCTCTCACCGCCGTGGGAGCCTACGCCATCGCGGCGGTGGCCCTGAACGTCCTCGTCGACACCGACCGGGTCCGTGAGTGGGTGGCGCCCCGCGCCTCGGCTCTGTTGAACCGTCCCGTCTCGACCGGCGACGCCCGGGTGGCGTTACTGCCCCGGCCCTCGATCCACGTAGCCGACGTGCGCGTCGACAACCTCGACGACTTCGACGGCCCCGCTCTGGCGTTCGCCGAGCGTGTCCGCCTCGACGTCCGCCTGCTTCCGCTCCTGATCGGGCGTGTGACCGTCCACCGGGTCCAGGTAGACGGGCCACGCTTCTACCTCGGCGTCGACGAGAACGGCACGTCCAACTTCGGCGACCTCATTCCGAGCGGCGCCGGCACGAGCGAAGCGCTCGAGACGCCGGTCGTCCTGGGCGTCGGCCAGCTCGCGGTATCCGATGCGACCGTGTCGTACTTCAACGCCCCGGCAGGCAGGTCGTTCACGATCTCGGGAGCCGACGCGGAGATGAACCTCGCGGCGGACGGCGCTGTCGGATGGCGGGCCGATATCTCGGCCGAGTCCGACTCGCTCCTGGCCCGGATGGCCACCGTCACCGAGGAGATCCTCCACCTCGAGGGCCCGCGCGCCACCCTGACGGCGCGCAGCGACGGAGCCGGTCGCACCATCCAGATCGACGACGGCTCCGTGGAGCTCTCCGGGGAGACGCTGAGCATCCGCGGACGCGTGACCGGCCTCGCGAACACACGGCCGTCCTACGACCTGCAGCTCACGAACGACTCGATGGACGCCGGCGTGCTCGCCGCGCTTCTGCCAGCCAGCGTGAGATCCAGCCGCATGCCGGTCGTGGACGGACGCCTGGGAATCACCTTTCAGGTGACCCGGGCCCGGTCCGCCAGACCGCCGCTGGTCCGGGGCTCGTTGCACCTGGCCGACGTCGGGGTGCACCTGAGCGGGATGACGTACGTCGACGCGCTGACCGGTACGGTCGGGGTCACCCCCGACACCGTCGTGTTGGACTCGCTGACGGGCCGATTCGCCGACGGACCGTTCGAGGTCTCAGGGACTGTCGCACGGAGCACGCGCGCGATGGCGCTCGCGGTGCGCGCCCTGCCCGACCTCGACGCGCTCGACCAGCTCGGACTCGTGCCGGAGGGGACGACCCTGTCCGGAGATGCCGACCTGGACTTGTCCCTCGCCGGCCACCTGGGCGCGCCCGACAGCATCGCCGTGGCCGGGGTCGTCACGCTCGAGGGACTGCAGGCGAAGCTGGCGCGCTTCGGCGTCCCGTTCTACGTGCCTGCCGGTGAGCTGACCCTGGCTTCGAACCAGGTGAGTTGGACCGACCTGCCCGTCCTGCTGGGCCAGGACGAGGTCGTCACGACGGGCCGCCTCGCCGGGGTGCTGGTCCCGACGAGCGACCCGACGACCATTCCGTATGTGGAGGCGACCGTACGGGGAGCACGCGTCGACCTCGGTTCGGTGCTACCCACCAAGGAGGACGCACCCGACGCCACATACGGCCACATGGCCTTCGCGCATCTGGGTGACCGGCCTATCGCCGGCCGCCCGGCTCCGGCCGCCATGGCGGAGCTCGGGCTCTCGCGGCCGCGTTCTCTTCCCGTGCACGGAACCGTGGACGTCACCCTCGACACGCTCGATTTCCGGCGGCACCGGCTGACCGGCGTGTCGGCCCGGATCGAGCTGGCGGACACGTCTCTGGTCGTCGAGGCACCGTCCTTCGAGATGTGGAACGGGACCTCCACGGCCTCGCTGGAGCTTCGTGTCGGCGACGCTGCCGCCGAGCCGTTCTCGTTGAGCCTGACGTCCGAAGGTGGCTCGGCCGACGCGATTTTCGCCGCGCTGACGCCCATTCAGGACGGCGTGGAGGGGACGCTCGACCTCGACTTCGAGGCCAGCGGCGCACTGGACCGGAGCCTGCTGCCCATGGCAGACGAGCTTCAAGGCCGCGCGCGCGTCGCGATCTACGAGGGCCGCCTCCACGAAACGGGGCCGAATCTGGTCGTGGCCGACTTCCTCGGCTCCGACGATTGGACGGACGTCCTGTTCACCACCTGGGAAACCGAGCTCGAGCTGATCGGCCGGCGGCTGGAAGTCGAAAGCTCCGCGCTCTCCGGAGACGAGGGGCGCGTCTCGTTCCGTGGGCTCGTCCAGATGGACGGCACGGCCGACTTGTCGCTCGGTCTGTCCATCCCTCCCGACCGGCTCGGGACCGTCTCGCT
>JASFUR010000142.1:0-7939 GCA_050050215.1 Gemmatimonadota bacterium | reverse complement strand
CATGGTATGTGAACATGTCGATCGGGATGTCGCGGGCGACGCAGCCCTCCACGATCCGACGCACGAGCCGGGTCACGCCGCTCCTGAACGTTCCCTCGGGATGTCCCTGCTCGGCGAACAGCGCGATGCGAAGCGGCGCGTTGCGCGCCCCCGCGTCCCGAGCGGCGACGGCGCTCATGCCCGGTCCAACCGCACGACGTGATGCAGGAACTCATGATCCGAGATGACCAGGGAATGCATGATTCGCGACGAGAGCGTCACGCCGGCATCCGGCGGCGCCAGTAGGAAGTCGATGGTGCGGGTGCCGCGGCCGAGTCGGCGGTCCTCGCGGTTGCCCTCCGTGTCGTTGGCGCCCTGTACCGTATAGGGGTTGTGGACCGGGTCGTAGGTCGCGCCGTGCTGCGACATCGCCCATCCGCCAGGTAGCCGGGCCGCGAGCTCGTCCCGCGGGATATTGAAGTCCCCACCGATTAGGACGCGCCGCCCCTCCCTCTCGAGCCGTGCGACGAAGTCGAGCACCTCCTCGAGCTGTCCGCTGCGCTCCGCCCCGGCATTCGCGGGATACTGGGATCCGAAGAGGTGAACGTTGAGAATCGTGAGGTCCATGTCGCCGTCCCTCAGGTCGACCGCCAGCGCGCCCTTTCCGGCGATCATCTCGTAGGCCGGACTTCCGGAGGCCAGCGGCCCGAAGGCGTGGAAGCGGGTCTCGCCGACGGGCAGCCGGGTCAGCGTCATCAGTCCCGAGGTGTTCACGGTGCCCGTGAAGTCCGTCTCACCCGAGGTCACCGCGTGGTATTCGGGGAGATTGTCGGCGATGAGCCGAGCCACCGAGCGTTCGAAGATTTCCTGGAGGATGATCACGTCCGGCCGGCATTCTCGGACCGCGCTGACGAGCCGGCCGAGCCGCGCCTCGCGGTCTGTCGAGAACGCATACGGAACGAGGAGGGGCCGCACGGGCAGCATCCACAGGTTCCCCTGGAGCACCGTGAGCGATCGCGCGCCGTCCGGGTCGGGGGCGGGGCAGCTCACGCCCTCGCCGACGGGGATCTCGAGTGACCCCACGTCACTCACGGTCAGGCCGGCGAACACGTAGAAGAAGAACGCGCACGCGACGCAGAGCCGCGGACGTTTGCGGGCGAGCCTCACGGGGATCCTCCCGAGGAGGTGGACGACGAGATCTCGTGGCCATGCCTTGCCACGAACACAAGATGTGGGACCCGTGTCACGCGCCCTGGCCGGGCGCGGAAAAGACTCTGTGACGGTCGGTCGAGCGTCCCGTATCGGACGGAAGGAGCAGCATGACCCCCCCGACGGCCGCGCTCAGGTAGAACGTGTAGACGCGCCACCAGATCAATGCGGCCGCGAGCCCGGCGGCCCCGAGCGTACCGGAGAGCACCGCTGCGAACGCCACCTCGACGGCCCCTCCGCCACCGGGTGGGGGGAGGAGGGCCGTGGCGTACAGCACGAAGAACGGCCGCAGGACGAGCTCAGTGACGAGGTCCGGCGTCGCGGCCGCGGCACCGACCGAGGGAAGCACGAGCGCCGGCAGCACGGCCAACCGAGCCGCGATGTGGATCGCGGTCGCCCCCTGTGCCGCCGCGATCCAGCGGGCGGGCAGCGACCGCAACGCCCGAGCCTGGGTCCGGAACTGGGTGATGGCGTCACCAAGCGCTCGCCAGCGGGCCACCCCCAGGCCGACTCGGGGCCAGAGCCCCGGCGGCTCACCGTCGGGAGCGCGGACGAGGAGCAGCGCGAGAAGGCCGACGGACAGCACGATCGCGGCATAGCCGAAGAGGCCGATCGCGACCCATCGCATGCCGCCGAGCCCGGCGGCGATCGCGAGCCCGCAGGCCACGAGAGCCGTGGCCTCCATGGCCATCTCGCCGAGCAGTAGGGCTCCGGCCGCTCCCACGCCGATCCCGTGGAAGGACATCACCGCGATCTTGGCCGGATCCGATCCGACCCTGAACGGGGTCGCTGCGGCCAGGGCGTCCGCAGCCAGTTGGGCCCGGACCGAGGCACGGAGTGGGAGATCGAGCCCGAGCCCCCGGGCCAGAAAGGTCACGCGTGCGCCTCGGGCGAGGACATCCAGGGAGAGGGCCAACAGCGCGAGCACGTGCGCCGGAGCAGGGACGAGCAGGACGGTCGAGAGGTCGCCGCTCCTCATTAGCAGGTACACGGAGATTCCGAGTCCGGCCCCGAGGGATGCGAGCACCACGAGCCGGCCGCGATTCCGCTCCCGCTTCGGAGGGTGGAGTGGAGGCCCCTCGCCGACCGCGTCGGCGGAGTCGTTTCGCTCTTCCATCTCCAGCTCAGGCGCGGTGGACAGCGGCGACCTCACGGTAGAGGGCAGCGAGGTCGGTGAACGTGTCGGACCAGTCGAACGTGCGCTCCGCGTGCATGCGCGCCCTTCTCCCCATCTCGGGCTCGAGTCGCGCGCATATGACCTCGAGCGCTCGGGCCGCGCTGTCGGGATCGCCGTGCTCGTACAGCTCGCCGACTCCGGACCCCGCCACGCGGTCCGGCGCCGCGCCTCGGCGCACGGCCACCACCGGGAGCCCGCACGCCATCGCTTCCGCGATCGCCAGGCCGAAGGTCTCGCCGGGGCCGGATGCGAGGTAGAAGTCGGCGCTTCCGTAGAGCCGGGCGAGCGTGTCCCGGTCGCTCACATAGGGCAGCACGGAGACCCTCGGCTCACGCCGAGCGTGCTCCGCCAGGCGCGCGGCATGGGGTCCGCCGCCGACCAGGGCGAGGTGTGGTCTGCGATGGGCCGGGATCCGGGCGTGCCCTTCGAGCACCACGTCCAGGCGCTTCTCCGCGCAGAACCTACCCACATAGATGCCGATGGGGACGCCCGGCTCCGCGCCCAGTGCTTCGGGGGCGAGGCGGTGCTCCGGAGGCGTCGGCCGGAAGGTGACCAGGTCCACGCCGAGCCCGATGACCCGCACGTCCGGGACACCGAGGGCTCTCAGCTCCTCTGCGACGCTCTGCGAGGCAGCCACAGTCACGTCGAATCTACGGTATATGCTACGCACCATCCGGCGTGCGAGGTTGCGCGCGATCACACGCAGCGGAGCGGCGAGCCGGTTGGGTACATAAGGCTCGGCGAACGTGCGAACCACGTCGGCATGGTAGAAGCCCACGGTGGGATGCCGCCCCGCGCTCGCTCGATACACCAGGTGCGGCACGATGAACGGGCTGCCGACCTCGATCACGTCCGGCTGCTCGGCATCGATGACGTCGCGCAGCGGAGCCGACGAGAGCATGACGCGATAGGCCCGCGACATCGCCAGCCGCGGGCCCTGCACCCGGTAGAGGCGCGTCGCGCCGAGGTGCTCGACCGCCGTTCGGTCGCCCGGGACCACAATCGCGTGGCGGATGCCCATCCGCGCGAGGGCGTCGGCCTTCGCGTGCAGATAGGTCTTCACCCCTCCGCTCGTCGTGTCCGAGTAGAAGTCGGTGATATCGAGAACACAGGGAGACACAGTGCCGGAGGGGGCGCCCGATGACGGCGCCTGGCCGAGGGCGAGCGAAGCTGGCATGTGGACAAAGCTTCCACGCACGAAAGACGGCGCCGTCGCGGCGCAAGCACATCGCGGTAACGAAGGGGGCACGACGAAGAGATGCCGATGGGTCCGTAGCTCGCCGACGGCCCTGCGGCCGATGCGCACCGTTACACGCATTGTTACGGCCCGGTCATGGCGTCGAGGTCGGAATGTCGCGATAAGTTCAAGGTCCGCGGGAACATGCGGGTCCGCACCACCAGCCGACGACGCCGAGGATTGGCGCCGTCGGCATCGTTTTCGAGGGAAACAGGGTGTCGAAGAGCGCCGGCAAGACGATGGGCATCGCGACGTTCGTGCTCGCGTTCGCGCTATGGGGTGGTCGAGCCGCGTCCGATCTCCTCGAGATTCGGCTCGAGGACAAACAACTCTCCGGGCTCGAGGTCTCCGAGGCTGCGTCCGCGCCCCTGCACCTCGCCGTGGGACTCTCGTCGGACGGCTCCGAGCGCCTGCCGCCTCTGGACCTCCGCCTGGTAGACGCGGGCGGCGTGGGCATCCCCGCCGACACGGCGGCGTGGGGCGGTACGTACTCGCACGCCACGCATGCCTTCGACCAGTTGATCCTCGACGAGGCACCCTGGATCGACCCGGACCGGAGCGCCGCCGTGCGACAGGATTGGCGCCGCTACCTCCGTCGCATGGCGACCTACGGAAACAACGGGGTCGTGGTCGACGCCTTTCTGGAGCTCGTCACCTTCGACGGGCTGGGCGCGGGCATGGATGTCTATCGCTCGGACGATCCTCTGCGTCAGAGGCATCTCGCTTATCGAGCCATGTTCTCGGGCTTCGCACAGGATGCGGACGCGCTCGGGTTGGACGTCTATCTGAAGACCGATCTGCCCGTCATCACCCCGGAGCTGGAGCGCTACCTGAGGGCAACCCACTTCGGGGCCGATCCGGCGGAAGAGGCGTTCTGGGATGTCTATGCGGCCTCGTTCGAGGAGGTGTTCCGGACGATGCCGGGGATCGCCGGCGTGGTGGTGCGGGTGGGAGAAGGAGGCCCGCTCTTCAACGTGGACGGCGTCGAGTATTCCAGCTACGTCGGCGTCCGCGAGCCGGCCCAGCTCCAGCGGATGCTCCAGACGCTGCTGCCCGTCTTCGAGCGCTACCACCGGACGCTGATCTTCCGGTCGTGGTCCGTCGGGCTGGGGCCGCTCGGCGACCTGCACAACGACCCCGCAGTCTATGAGTCGGTGCTCGGCGAGATCGATAGCCCTTCGCTCGTCGTCTCCACGAAGTTCGTGCAGGGCGACTACTTCGGATTTCTGCCCCTCAACCCGACGCTGGCCGTGGGACCGCAGCGCCGCCTGGTGGAGTTCCAGGCCCGCCGGGAGTACGAGGGCTTCGGCGCGCTCCCCAACTATCTGGGCTATGCCCACGCCACGGCCTTGAGGACGCTTCGGGCAGAGAATCCGAAGATCGTCGGGACGTTCCTATGGACCCAGGAGGGCGGCCCGCTCCGGGCCGGCCCGCTGTCGCTCTACGACGTCACCGGCTTCTGGCGCTGGACCGACGCGAGCGTCTACGCGACCTCGCGCCTGGCGATCGATCCGACCTCGGATCCTGCCGCGCTGGCCGCCGAGTGGGTCCGCGACACCTTCGGCGACGATCCGGAAGTGGTCTCGGGGCTCACGGATGTTCTGCTGGACTCGCGCGAGGCGCTCGAGAAGGCGCTCTACATCCGCCCGTACGCGCGCCAGCGCGTCGAGGTCATCGGCGTGGAGGCTCCCCCGATTCTGCAGGTGTTCGAGTGGGATGTGCTCGCGGGGTGGAGCTCGGTGCTGAGCACGCTCTATCGGTCGGTGGAAGCTGACGTCGAGACGCCGATCGACGAGGGGTACGAGGCCGTCGAGATCACCCGTCGCATGCGCGAGACCCTGGCCCGGCTCGAGCCTCGCATCGGGGCCTATCCGGACTACCCTGGCATGATGCGCTCGCTGGACTACCAGGAGAGCTTCTACCGTGTGCTCGCCGATTTTCGCGCGACCTTCCTGCTGTACTACCGGTGGTTGGACGTGGGGGGCGACGAGTCCATCTGGCGGAGCGCGGCGGCCCGATTCGATGCGACGGCCTCCGAGCACCAGCGGCTCTTCGGAGACGATCTGGACTTCCCGGCGTTCGACCTTCAGCCGGCGGTCACGGCCGCGGACCGCGCTTCGAACTCGGGCTCGTCACGAGCCTGGGCCCGTGCGCTCGCGCTCGGGCTCGTCGCGATTCTCGGAGTCGGCCTTCTTGCTCGCCGCCGTGAAGCTCGGGTGGGTGGGGCCCCGCTCGGGGCTGCCGGAGTGCTCGCCACGCTCGCGGTGCTCCTGTTGCTTACCGGGCGATCGTGGGCCGTGTCCCTGGGGGCGGCCGGTCTCCTGGCCACCTACGCCGCGGCGTTGGCCGCGAGTTGGAGGGGGCCGCGAGGTGAGCGCCGCGGATGGCGTACGGCTCCCGTGACGCTCCTGCCGGCCACGGGCGCGGCAACATTGTTCCTCGCGGTGATCGCGATCCGTGGGCCGGACTACTGGTGGTTCCTGTTCTGGACGCACGACGCATTCCGGGCCGCGACCCTCGGCGCCCTGCTCGCGACCACGTGCTGGGTCCTGATGGTGTCCTACCGGGCCGGTGTCATCGTAACGAGGAGTCGGCCCCACGCGGCGGCGGGGGTCCTGCTTGCGGGCGGGCTCGTGCTCCTCGCGCTCACGATCCTTTTGCCCGATCTGGAGGGCACGCTGACCGCGCTGGACGAGCCGCTCCAGCTGATCCCGATGCGTCGCGCGATCATCAACGGTGTCACGCACTACGCGGGTGTCTCGGAGGTCGCGATTCGCCTGCCGGGAGCCGTGGGCATCGTGATGATGCTGACCGGGGCGGGGCTCCGTCGGCTGGCCAGGCGCGGACGGGGCGGCGGAGAAGTCCTCGCCGCCCCGTCCGGCTCGTAGATCCAGCCTACTGAACGGTCACTTCTTCCCAGCTGAAGACTTCCTCGGATCGGGGATCGACGTGGAGCTTCAGCCACACGATGTCGTCCTCGATGCTCCGGTCGACCGTGATCTGCGTGAGATTCGGCGCGTCCGGCGCTCCATAGAGCGCATCGCCGACGAGCGGATGATCGACGCGGAAGTCGTGGCTGTCGCCGGCAAAGAGGATGACGGGCTTCTCGAACGCGGCTGAGCGCGCCGCGAGGCGCTCCACGAAGAGCTGGTGACCCGAGAAGGATACGTCCGGGTCGAGGACGTCCTCGGGGTGCCACATGTCGCCGTGCGAGAAGATCACCACGCCCGAGGCCTTCCGCTGGTCCGCCAGATCGAACGCCTTCTCGAGCCAGGCGCGGTTGGCTGCCTCCCGCCCCTGCCACTCGGCCTCGCGGATCGACGCCATGGCCGGCGTCTCCGGTGCGTCACCGTTGGGGCAGGCCGTGTCGAACGGCAGATAGCAGGTCCAAGGCGCGAGGTTGTTGTTCGAGCCCACGAGGTGGATCGCGGCGAAGACGACGCCGGATTCCATCCACATCACGTTCTCGGGATATCCGTGCTGAGCGTCGGTGGCCTTGGAGCGGCCTCCGAGGGTCTGACCCGGGTTCGAGAAGAAGATCTCGCGGATCCGCGCGAGGCGCTCGACGGGGTTCCAGTTCCCGTTGTTGTTCCGGTGGCAGTCGGTCCACTCGTTGTCGCCCGGTGTGTAGACGAGCGGGTCCTTGAAGCTCTCGAAGCTGTCGTAGATGAAGTGGAACCACTCGTCGCTGCAGACCGTGCTCCCGCTCTTGGTGTCACCCACGTGCACCGCCCGCCGGACCGACGCGTCGCGGTTGATGCTCTCGATGAGCGTGGGGAACAAATTCGCGGCGCCCGCCCCGTAGGGCACGTCTCCGATGACGGCGAGGTCGATCGCGTTCTTGGACGCGTCGATCGGCGTCCCGTTGCTCGCGAACTGGGGCTCGACCAACTGCTCGGTCGTGGTGGGGCTCTCGCATGCCATGGCGCTCAGAGCGAGCACGACGGCGGCGGAAAGCGGACGACTCATCCTCATGGCGCCTCCTGGGTGGTGGAACGGAGGCGTAGGATGTCGAGCCGACCGACGCGACTCGGCGACGGGCGCGCACGAGTGTGGTCACCGCCGGGTAACGGTTCGCGACCGTGACCCTCGTCGCCGCGTCGGGGGCGTGCTCCCCCGACGCTCTAGGGCCAGAGAATGACCGTGTTGGTGCCCTCGAGCACGTAATTCGGCGGGCCCACCGGCGTCGGTGAGACCAGCTCGACGGCCAGGATCTGGCCGCCCACCCCCGAGCGATTGACCGTCTCGAGGTAGTACCCAGTCGTGGGGACGGTCTCGAAGACGGGTGAGTTGAGCAGGAGCTGCGCGTTGACGTCCGCCCCGGGCAGCGACACGTA
>JASFUR010000141.1:0-8101 GCA_050050215.1 Gemmatimonadota bacterium | reverse complement strand
CCGCCACGGCGTACTTCCCGTCCGGGGTGACGTAGATGTTGTGGAGGCCGCCGGGGTGCGGGATGTGCTTCACGACTTCCATCCGCTCGGTGTCGATCACGTCGACGGCACCGGGCGGCGCGATGATCGCCACGTACAGCTTCTTGCCATCCGGAGTGAGCGCGATGTTGTTCGGCCGTGCCGAGACCTGGATCGTCTTGATGATCTCCATGCTCCGGGTGTCGACGACCATCACCGACCTGAGCGCTTCGCTGCTCACGTAGATGCGCTCGCCGTCCGCCGAGGCCTGCACGCCGTGGTTCACGGGCACGCCCTCGATCTCGCCGACGACGCTCTGCGTGGTCGGGTCGATGACGTGCACGCTGCCCCCCAGCGAGTTCGTCTGGAGCACCCGGAGCTGTGCAGCGGCCGGGCTGGCCGAAGCGAGCGTGAGCGCGACGGCGGGGAGCGCGAAGCCGAGGAAGAGTCGGCGGAGCGTGGAATGCATCGGTCCTCCTGATTCGTTCTGCGAGGGCAGCGGAGCCGCGACGGTCAGACTGGGCGCCGCCCGGATGTTGCACAAGTGGACGTGGCCCCGCCCCTACCTCGTCGGTGGGCGCGTCGCCGTCAGGCCGCGGACGGTGCGAACTGGAGCTCGTGCAGCCGCGCGTACAAACCGCCCGCGGCGAGCAACTCCTCATGCGTTCCGGTCTCGCGGACCTCGCCGTGATGCATCACCACGATGCGGTCCGCGTTCTGCACCGTGGACAGGCGGTGCGCGATCACCAGGGAGGTACGGCCCTGCAGGAGCTCGTCCGTGGCGGCCTCGATCTTGGCCTCGATCTCGGAGTCCACGGAGCTCGTGGCCTCGTCGAGGACCAGGATCTCCGGGTCGAACGCGAGCGCTCTGGCGAAGCTCACGAGCTGGCGCTCCCCGACCGACAGGCTCGAGCCACGCTCGCCCAGCGCCTGCTCGTACCCGCCGTCGAGCTGATCGATGAAGGCGGAGGCTCCCACGCGCTCGGCGGCCGCTTCGATGTCCTCGTCGGGGATGTCGGGCGCGCCCAGGCGGATGTTGTAACCGACGTCCTGGCTGAAGAGGAAGACGTCCTGCAGAACCAGGCCGATACGGGAGCGGAGCTCGTCGAGTCGCACCTCGTCGATGGGCGTGCCGTCGAGCAGGATGCGGCCCCGGGACACGTCGTAGAAGCGCATGAGCAGGTTGATGAGCGTCGTCTTGCCCGCGCCGGTGTGACCCACGATCGCCACCTTCTCGCCCGGGGCGACCTCGATGCTCACGTCGCGCAGAACCCAGTCGGGCTGGCCGTCCTCGTCCTCACCGTAGGCGAACCACACGTGGTCGAAGACGATCTCGCCCCGGGTGGGGACGGGCATCTCGCGC
Source organism: Gemmatimonadota bacterium (assembly GCA_050050215.1). Classification (GTDB taxonomy): domain Bacteria; phylum Gemmatimonadota; class Gemmatimonadetes; order Longimicrobiales; family Gaopeijiaceae; genus UBA2982. Next base: position 6,720 of record JASFUR010000141.1, on the reverse strand, counting down.
GGCTCGGCCGGGTCGGAGATCTCGATGGGCTGGTCGAGCAGCTTGAAGACCCGCTCCGACGAGGCCATCGCGCTCTGCAGGAGGTTGTACTTCTCCGATAGGTCCTGGATGGGTTGGAAGAACCTGCGCGCGTACTGGAGGAAGGCGGCGATGACGCCGACCGTGATGGCACCGTCCAGGCTGCGGAGCCCGCCGTACCAGATGATCAGCCCGAGGGCGAGCGCAGTGAAGAACTGGATGGTGGGAAAGAAGAGCGCGTAGTACGTGATGGACCGGAGATGCGCCTGCAAGTAGTCGTCGTTCAGCTCCCCCAGGCGCTCCGCGTCGGCCCGCTCCCGGTTGAAGAGCTGCACGACCCGCACGCCGGTGATGTGCTCGTGCAGGAACGCGTTCACGCGCGCGAGCCGGACGCGAACGTCCCGGTACGCCTTGCGGATCCTGGCCCGAAAGAGGAACGCCGTGAAGAAGACGAAGGGCAGGACGCTGAACGTCACCAGCGCGAGCTGCCAGCTCATGCTGAGCATCGCGACCACGATGAACACGAGCGTGAACACGTCTCCGAAGACGGTCACCACGCCCGAGCTGAAGAGCTCGTTGAGCGTCTCGACGTCGTTCGTGATGCGTGTCATGAGACGGCCGATCGGGTTCTTGTCGTAGAACCGGAGATCGACGCGCTGGAGCTTCTCGAAGATCTCGCTCCGCAGGTCGTACATGACCGATTGTCCGAGCCAGGTCGTCAGCACGGCCTGCACGTACTGGAGCCCGAACTCGAGGGTCACGGCCCCGAAGAAGGCGATCGCGAGGATGCCGAGGTAACGGGTGTCGCCCGCGGGGATCGCCTCGTCGATGACGAGCTGCGTGATCCATGGCCCGACGATCGCCATCGCCGAGCCGAGTGCCAGCACGAAGATGGCCAGGACCACCAGCCACACGTGGGGCCGGAGGTACCGGAGGAGCCGACGCATCAGGCGTGCGTCGTACGCCTTTCCGAGTGCCTCCTCCTCGTGGAACGTGGCGGCGTCGGCCATGGCGTGGCGGACCCGGGCTACCCGGCTCGGCTCTCCAGAGCTTCGAGAAGGGCCGCCGCGTCGATCCCCTCGGCCCGCAGCGCCACCAGCAGGTGATAGACGAGGTCGGCGCCCTCTTCGGCGGCGCGCGCCTTGTCGTGCTTCGCGAGCGCGGCGACGAGCTCGGCGGTCTCCTCGCCCAGCTTCTTGAGGCGCAGGTTCTCGTCCTCGAGGAGCTTCACCGTGTAGCTGCCCTCGGGCCGCTCCTCGGCACGGGAGGCGAGCGTGGCGTCGAGCCCGCCGAGCGTACCCGCCGCGATGGAGGTTCCCTCTCCGAAACAGCTCGTCTCGAGCGTGTGGCACGTCGGGCCGGCCGGGTTCACCCGGGCCAGGACCGCGTCCCCGTCGCAGTCCGCGTGCAAGGAGACGAGGTCCAGCGTGTTGCCGCTCGTCTCGCCCTTTCGCCAGAGCTCGTCGCGCGAGCGGGACCAGAAGTGGACCTGGCCCGTCTCGAGGGTCTTCTCGAGGGCGAGACGATTGGCGAAGCCGAGCATGAGCGCCTGGCCGGTCTCCGCGTCCTGCGCCACGACCGGGAGCAGCCCGCCGTGTCCCTCGAAGTCGAGGGTGTCCAGGTCGGCGACGGCCTCGAGCGTGCGGTCGGTCATCTCGTCGTGCTCCGTGTGGACGTCTTCATCGTGGAGTCACCCTCCGATCGGTCGCACGGGCACGCCCCAGTCGGTGAGCGCGCTCTTCAACTCACCGACCGTGGTCAGCCCGTCGTGCAGGATCCCCGCGACGAGCGCGGCCGAAGCGTGCCCTTCCGTGAACGCGTCTCGGAGGTGCGACGCCTTGCCGGCTCCCCCCGACGCGATGACCGGGACGGGCACGGTGTCGGAGACCTCTCGGGTCAGCTCGAGCTGGTAGCCGCTCCGTGCTCCGTCCTGGTCGATCGACGTGAGCAGAATCTCGCCGGCACCGAGGCGCTCACACTCGCCGGCCCACGCGACGGCGTCGAGCTCGGTCGGGGTCGTGCCGCCGTGCGTGTAGCAGCGCCACATGTCGTCTTCACGCGCCGCGTCGATGCTGGCGACGATGCACTGGCTGCCGAACCTCTCCGCTCCGATCGAGATCAGCTCGGGATCGCGCACGGCCGCCGTGTTCACGCTGATCTTGTCGGCGCCGGCCCGGAGCAGCGGTCCGATGTCGTCGGCCGAGCGCACCCCTCCGCCGACGGTGAGTGGCACGAAGAGCGTCTCGGCGGTGCGGCGCACGACGTCGAGCAGCGTGCCGCGCTTCTCCTTGGAGGCGGAGACGTCCAGGAAGACCACCTCGTCGGCGCCCTCGGCCTCGTAGCGGGCCGCGAGCGCCACGGGGTCGCCCACGTCGCGGAGGTTCTTGAACTGGGTGCCCTTCACGACGCGTCCGTCCTTCACGTCGAGGCACACGATGACTCGGGGTCGGAGCATCAGCTGCCTCCCTCCTCTTCGTCACCGAGCGACTCGTCGAGAGGCTCGGAGTCGAGCCGCTCGATGGCCACGGAGCCCTTCGTGCTGAACACCGCGTCTCCTTTGCGGAGGGCCTGGCGGAGCGCGAGGCCCGTCGCCTTGATGGCCGCCTCCACCACGTGGTGCTTGTCGGTCCCCCGGAGCACCTGCACGTGCAGGGTGGCACCCAGGTTCGTCGCGAACGAGTGCAGGAAGTGCTCGTAGAGGCTCGACGGGATCTCGCCCTCGTAGAAAGGACGCCCCCCCACGTCGATCGCGGCCTCTACCAGTGCCTCGTCCATGGGCACCTGCGCCCATCCGTACCGCGTGGCCTCGTCGGGGACTTCCTCCTTGAGCGCCAGTCCGAGCAGGATGCCGACGTCTTCGATGAGGTGGTGGCGCAGGTCGCCGGTGGCCTCGAGGTCGATGTCGACGCCGGCGTACTTGGCCAGCGTGACGACCATGTGGGTGAGGAACTGCTCGTCGGTCATCACGTTCGACGTCCCCGTCCCGACGCGCACGTCGGCGACGATGCGGGTCTCTTTGGTCTCCCTCTTCAGCTTGCTCATCGGTTCTTCGCCGTTCGAGAGGCATTCGCCTGCGGCTCGGTGGCCGTCGGGCCCGTCGCCCTGCTGTCGCCGCCCCAACGGGCCGCGACCGCGGCCGGGTCGAGCGCGTCCGTGTAGAGCGCCATGCCGAGCACGGCGCCCGCGGCGCCGGATGCGTCCAGGTACTCCAGCTCGTCCATCGTGGTCACGCCTCCGGATGCCCAGAGCGGGTGCGGGCTCAGTGAGATCGTTTCGGCCGCCGCCGTGCGATCGATGCCCGCGAGCCGCCCTTCGCGTCCCACGTCCGTGGCCAGGATGCCCGCGAGCGGCAGCTCGGCGAGCCCCGGAAGATAGCCGGCCAGCTCGAGACCGCTGTCCTCCGTCCAGCCCTTGGTGAGGATGTGTCCCTCCCGGGTGTCGAGCGCCAGCATGACGCGGCCGGGCCAGCGGGTCGCGAGGCGCGCGAGCCAGTGGGGATCGGCGATGCCGCGGGTGCCCACGACGATGCGGTCGACGCCGGCCTCGAGGAGCGCGTCGGCGCGCTCGTCGTCACGAATGCCGCCGCCGACCTGGGTCTCGGCCGGCGTCGCGTCGATCACCCGCAGAATCACGTCGAGGTTGTCGCCTCTACCCAGCGCCGCATCGAGATCGACCACGTGGAGCGTGAGGAATCCGCGCTCGTACCAACGGCCGGCCTGGGCGACCGGGTCCGGAATGGAGACGCGCTCGTCCTCGGGTCGCCCGCCCACGAGCTGCACGCAGCGGCCGCCCTTGAGGTCGACGGCGGGAGCCGCGATCACCGGGTCACCTCGCGAGCGAGCCGGACGAAGTTGGCCACGATGCGCCGTCCCTTGTCCGAGCTCTTCTCCGGGTGGAACTGCATGCCCCACGTGTTCGCGTGGCGCGCGCTCGCGGCGAAGCGCCGGCCGTCGTACTCGGACCAGGCGATCTCGTCGGCGGAGTCGTCGGGGACGCACACGTACGAGTTGGCATAGTAGGCCACGAGGTCCTCGACCCCGTCGAAGATCGGATCGTCCCCGGTCTCGACGTCGTTCCAGCCCATCTGCGGCACGATGGGCGCGTCGAGGAGCCGGACGGTGCCGGGCACGATCCCGATGCCCTCCACGCCCACCGACTCCTCGGACGTCTCGAAGAAGAGCTGCATGCCGAGGCAGATGCCCAGACAGGGGAGTCCGCCGGCGAGCGCTTCTCGGACGTGGGTTCGGTCTTCGGGGAGCGCGCGCGCCGCGGCTCCGAAGGCACCGACCCCGGGCAGCACGAGCGCGTCGCGGCCGAGCGCCTCGTCCCAGTCGGCGGTCACCGTGACCTCGGCCCCGGCGCCCTCGAGCGCCTTGCCGAGCGAGTGCAGGTTTCCCGCGCCGTAGTCGAAGAGCGCGATTCTCATCGTGATGCGACCTCGTCCAGTGCCGCCAGGCGGCGATCCAGTGCTTCGAGCAGCCGCTCCATGAGCGGCCAGGGGCCGACCGTGACGCGCAGCCCGTCGCCGACCCCGGGAACGCCTTTGAACGGACGGAGCTGAACGCCGTCCTCGCGCAGGGCGAGCGCGTCGGCCGTGGCGTTGCCCGAGGGCGCGACGATGAAGATGAAGTTCGCCTTCGTGGGAAGCTGCGCGACGCCGCGCTGCTCCAACTCGGCGCTGAGGCGCTCACGATTTTGCAGAGCCTCGGCGACGGTGCGGGCGATCCAACCGTCCTCGTCGCGGACCGCGATGGCGGCGAGCTCCACGGCAAGGCGCGACACCTTGTAGGGTCCGCGCGCCTTGTCGATCTCGAGAACGACGTCGGGCGTCGACACGGCGTACCCGCACCGGAGTCCGGCGAGGCCGCACGCCTTGGACGTCGTTCGGGTGACGAGGACCTTGGGCAACGTGGGGGCTCGGTCGACCAGCGTCCCACCGGCGAAGTCGGCATAGGCTTCGTCGACGATGACGAGGGGGCCGCCGGCGCCACCTCGACCGCCGCCCGTGGGCCCGGTCGCCGCCGAATCCACCAGCGCCTCCACCCACTCCTCCGGGAGCTGCGCGCCGGTCGGGTTGTTCGGGCGGCAGAGGAAGACCACGGCGGGATCCTCTTCGAGGAGCAGTCCGGAATTCTCGACCGCTTCCGGCCACGGGATCGGTCGTGGGCGCATGCCGTTCATGATGGCCAGATCGTGCACCATCGAGAACGTCGGAGCCGGGTACGCCACGGTCTGCCCGGCGCCGTACGAGGCCCGAAACGCGGAATCGAGCACGTCGTCGGAGCCGGCCCCGGTGGTCACGCAGTCGGCAGGCACACCGAACCGTTCGGAGACCGCCTGCCGCAGGGTGTCGGCGTACAGCTCCGGATAACAGCGCAGGTCGTCGGCCGTGGCCTCTCGGATCCGAGACAGCGCGAGCGGGTGCGGACCCCACAGGTTGGTGTTGTCGCTCAGGTCGACCGGTACCGGGGCGCGACCGGGGTCGTACCGGTCGAGCGAGGCATAGTCGGAGCGGGGGAGGGGCGTCATGTCGTCCTCCGCAGGGGCGTGGGGGTGTTCATCGGGAGCCCCCCCGAGCGGCGGCCGCCGCGGCGTGCGCCGGTAGACCCTCCACCGCGGCGAGCGCGGCGACGTCGTCCGCCATGCTCGCGGCGCCCTCGGCGTCGATCTCCTGGATGGTGAACGAGCGCAGGTAGTTGAGCGTGGAGAGCCCGGAGAAGCTGTGGGCCCGGCCCGCTGTCGGGAGCACGTGGTTCGCGCCCGTCATGTAATCACCGAACGCGACGGATGCCGAGGGGCCCACGAACGTCGTGCCAGCGGTCGTAACCCGGCGGGCGTCCGCCGCGGCGTCCGCGGTCATGACGCTCAAGTGCTCGGGCGCGTAGGCGTTCACGAAATCCACCGCCTGGTCGGGCGAATCGGCGATCAGGATCGCGCCGGACGTCTCGAGGGCCTGGGCGCAGATCTCTGCCCGGGGCGCGGACGCGAGCTCCTCGGCGAGCGCCGACGCGACGTCTTCTGCCAGCTTCTCCGACGTTGTGAGCAGGACGCAGGCCGCGTCGGGATCGTGCTCGGCCTGGGCCATCATCTCCAGCGCGGCGAAACGCGGGTCGGCGTCGCCGTCGGCCAGTACGAGCACCTCCGACGGTCCCGCCGGGGAGTCGATGAGCAGCTCTCCGGCGACCTGCCTCTTGGCCTCGGTGACCCAGCGGTTGCCCGGCCCGACGATGGCGTCGACGCGCGGCACGCTCGCCGTACCGTACGCGAGCGCTCCGACGGCTCCGGCTCCACCGAGCGCGAAGAGCCGGTCCGCTCCGCCGAGCGCGCACGCGGCCAGCACTTCCCTGGGCGGCGCGCCCTCCGGGCCAGGTGGTGAGCACACGATCACCTCGCCGACACCCGCGGCTCTGGCGGGCACCGTGCCCATCAGCACCGAGCTCGGATACGCGGCCCGCCCGCCGGGGGCGTACACGCCCACGCGCTCGAGCGGCGCCCACGCCCGGGTGATCGTCACGCCGGGCTCGACCTCGAGGCTGACCTCGGTCGGCATCTGCGCCTCGTGGAACCGGCGGATATTCGCGGCCGCTCGTTCAAGCCCCCCGCGCACCGGAGGCTCCAGGGCGTCGACCGCCGCGTCCCAGGCCTTGCGCGGCACCTCTACGGCTTCGAGCCGGACGCCGTCGAAGCGCTCCGCCATCTCGA
>JASFUR010000140.1:0-8108 GCA_050050215.1 Gemmatimonadota bacterium | reverse complement strand
TCGTAGGTCACCCACTCGAACGTGCCGGCGTTGGCGGCTACCGCGTTGCCGAGCTCCTGCAGCTTGAGCGCCGGCACCCCGTGGTCCTGGTCCACCAGACCGACCTCGAGGTGCTTCACCTGCCCCCCGAACGCGTGTCCCAGGATCACGAGCTGCAAGAGAGGCATGAAGAGAGACATCACGATCAGCATCGGGCTCTTCCTGAAGCGCCGCAGATCCCGTTCGATGATCGCCCACATGCGCTCCATCGACCTACCTCCCCGGCCGCATGATCGCGCGGCGCTCGGCGGGGGACATCTCGGTGAGCGCGTCCCTCAGGTCGTGCCCGGTGTAGTGGACGAAGACGTCGTCCAGGGTGGTGCTCTTCACGGACAGTGACGTGACGGGCACGCCGGTCTCGGCCGCCTTCGCCATGAGCGCGGTCGTCGTGGCCGGGCCGCTATCCGAAGCGATGCGGTAGACGTCCCCCTCGCCGACGACCTCCTCCACGCCGGGAAGCGTCTCGAGTTGGCTCACCCAGTCCTCGGGCGCGGTCCCGAAGCTCACCTCGAGTGTGTTCTCTCCGGGAATGGCCGCCTTCAGCCGGAGCGGGGAGTCGAGCGCCATCATGGTGCCATGGTCGACGATGGCGATGCGCTCGCAGAGCCGATCCGCCTCGTCCATGTAGTGCGTCGTGAGCAGCACCGTGAGGTCGCGCCCCCTCTTCAGCGCCCGGATCATCTCCCAGACGGCGGTGCGCGACACCGGATCGAGGCCTGTCGTGGGCTCGTCGAGAAAGAGGATCTCCGGTTCGTGCACGAGGCCTCGGGCGATCTCCACCCGCCTCCGCATGCCGCCCGAGAGATTCTTGACCGGGGCATCGGCCCACTTGGAGAGCTCGACCGCGTCGAGGAGCTCGGCGACCAGGCGGCGGCGGCGCTCTCGCGGCACGCCGTACAGCTTCGCGAAGATCGAGAGGTTCTCCGACGCGGTGAGCTCGAGGTCGCTCGTCATCGCCTGCGGGATGACCCCGATGCGCCGGCGCACGTCATTGGCATCCGCGACCACGTCGAATCCACCCACGGTGGCGGTGCCCGAGGTGGGCTTCAGCAGCGTGGTGAGCATCCGGATCAACGTCGACTTCCCGGCGCCGTTGGGGCCGAGGAGTCCGAAGATCTCGCCGCGACGAACCTCGAAGGAGATCCCGTCGACCGCCGTGAAGTCGCCGAATTTCTTGGTCAGCTCCCGGACCTCGATCGCGTTCACTCGGCCAGCCCGGCGACGGGGAGCATCACGTAGGCCGTCATGCCGAGGGCGAGTCGCCGATCGCTGTTGTCGACGCGTAGCCTCACCTCGAACGTCCGGATGTCCCTCTTGGTCCGGCTGACGTCCCGCTGCGTCGCGTACTCCGCGTCCACGCCACGATAGAAGACCGTCCCCCGAAGCTCCGCCCCGGATGGGAGGCGCACCGTGAGCTCGTCACCGATGCCGATGCCGTCGATGTAGGACTCCTCGACATCGGCGCGCACCCAGAAGTCGTCGGGGTTCACGAGCGTCACGAGGGGCTGCCCTATGGCCACCACCTCTCCCGGCCGGACGACGCGAACGTCGACGACTCCGGGAATCGGGGCACGGACTTCGGCGTAGGAGAGACGAATGCCGGCCCGGTCGACCTGGGATTGGGCGGCCTCCCGCTGTCGCCTCACCGCGTCGAGCGCGCCCCGGGTCGCAGAGACACGCCCTTCGGCTGCGCCGACGCGGGCCCGTGCGACGTCGACCCCCGAGCGGGCCTCATCGAGCCGATCCTGCGTCAGCCCGCCGGCCGCGGTCACCGACTCCGTACGCCGGAGTAGTTGCTGTGCACGGGCCAGGCCGGCCCGGGCCTCGCTCAGCTGGGACTCCGCGGCGAGCACGTCGGCCTCGGCCGCGCTCGCCTGCGCGGACAGGGCTTCCACGCCGTGCCGGTAGTACGCCTCGTCGACTTCGAGCTCCGCGGGCTGGATGAGGGCGATGAGGTCTCCGGCGGCCACCTCGTCGCCCACGTCGACCGGCAGGCGCTCGACGCGGCCCGCGACCTGAGGGCTCACGATGACGTCCTCGGTCGTCACGATGCCGGTCAGCACCAGGTCCTCGGGCTCTCCCCCGCGCGAGTACCAGACGCCGGCCGCCACGGCGACGACGAGCAACAAGACGACCAAGACACGCTTCATGGGTGCTCCGAGCAGTGAGGCGCCGGCATCGAGGGACGGATCTCCACGATGAGCGCGCCGGATTTGAACACTTGTTTAAAACAAACGTTCTAACCGGTCAAGCCTGGCCGACACGGAGACGACCCCCTACCCTGCCCGGAAGCCCACCGGAGCTCGAACGCACGAGGACGACGATGAGAACCCGCGTCGCACTGCTCTCCCTGGTCGCCCTGCTCGGTCCGCTCGCCCCGAGCGACGCGGCCGCGCAGATCACCCGCATCGACATCGACGTCGTCGAATCGCCCGCCCTGCGCGGCGAGCACTTCGGCAGCGTGGGGCAATACGAGCGGCTCCGGGGCACCGCATACGGCGAAGTGGACCCCACCGATCCCCACCACACGGACATCGTCAACCTCGAGTACGCGCCCAGGAATGCGCGGGGCAACGTCGAGTACAGAACCACGGTCGAGATCTATCGGCCCGTCGACATGAGCCGCTGGAACCGGGCGATCTTCCACACGGTGCCCAACCGGGGAGGGGCCGGTGCGGGCGACCGCGCGCTCCTCGAGAGAGGATTCGCCCTGGTCCGCGTCGGCTGGCAGGGCGACATCGCGCCCACCGACCGCAACATCGTGCCGGTGCTCCCGGTCGCCAGACACTCGGACGGCTCGCCCGTCACGGGCCGGGCCCTCGAGGAGTTCATCTTCAACGACGACGAAGCGGTGTCGCAGGACCGGCTCGACTATCCCACGGCGTCGCGCGACCCGAGCCGCGCGACGCTGACGGTCCGGCGCAATCTCGCGAGCCCGCGTGAGCAGCCGGACGACATGCGGTGGAGCTGGGTAAGCGACTCCGAGATCCGCATCGAGCGTCCGGCGGGCTACGGTGGCGGCGCGATCTACGAGCTCGTCTACGAGGCCAGAGATCCGATCGTCATGGGTCTCGGATTCGCGGCCGTGCGCGACGCGATCTCCTTCCTCCGCTACCAGACCGTGGACGAGGATGGAAACCGCAACCCGCTCGCCTACGACGGCCTGGCCGACGTCGCGCTCTCGTTCGGCATCTCGCAGAGCGGGCGCTTCCAGCGCGACATGCTCTACCAGGGCTTCAATGAGGACGTGGAGGGCCGGATCATCTTCGAGGGCATCCACCCGAACATCGCCGGGTCTCGGAAGACCTTCACGAACTACGCCTTCAGTCAGCCCGGACGCTGGCAGAAACAGCACGAGGACCACTTCTACCCCGGCGACCAGTTTCCCTTCACCTATACCACGCTGACGGACCCGATCAGCGGGCGGACGGACGGCCTGCAGGTCCGCTGCTCCCGGACGAATACCTGCCCCAAGATCATCCACAGCGACGGTGAGGCCGAGATCTGGCAGGCGCGCTCGTCACTCATCGTGACCGACCCGCTCGGCCATGACATCGACCTGCCCGACAACGTGCGCGTATACGTCTTCTCGGGCACGCGGCACGGAGGCGGACGCGGTGTCTATACCGAGCCCGACCGGGGCATCTGCCAGAACCCGAACAGCCCGCTGCCGCTCTCCCCGTCACGCGCCGCGCTCAACGTCGCGCTCTACGAATGGGTGGTGGACGACACCCCGCCACCGCCCAGCCGCTTCCCCACCGTGGCGGGCGGGGGGCTGGTGCCGGCGTCGGAGCTCGCGTTCCCCGACATCCCCGGCGTCCACTACACGGGCAGCTACAACCCGCTGCGCGTCCGCGACTACTCCACGGTCCCGCCCGAGTCAGGCGCCGAATACACCGTGCTCGTCGGCCGGGTCGACGCGGACGGCAACATGGTCGACGGCATCCGCCACCCCAACCTGGCCGTGCCCATCGGCACCTACACCGGCTGGAACATGCGCAGGAAGGGGTACGGTGAAGGCGGTCAGTGCGCCGGAGCGGGCTCCTTCATCCCGTTCGCCGGGACGGCGGCCGAGCGGCGCGCCACCGGAGATCCGCGGCTGTCACTGGAGGAGCGCTACCCGAGCCACGCGACCTATGTAGGTGAGGTGCGGCAGTCCGGTGAAGCGCTGGTGGACGACCGGCTGCTCCTGCCGCTGGACGCGGAGGAGATCACGCGGGAGGCGGAGGCGAGCTCCGTCGGGCGGTAGGGCCCGGAACAGCCAGCGGCCCGGGGAGCGCCGGCATCCGCAGATCCCGCGGTCCGACCCTGTCTCAGGCGCGTGGCTCCGCATCCACGAGGATCGCCGCCAACAGCGCCCTCTGACCGTTCTTCGCAATCCACGCGTGGTTCGTGCCCCGCTGGATGACGACGTCGAACGGCTTCAGGTCGACTTCGTCCTCGTCGAGCAGCAGCGTGACCTCGCCCTCGAGCACGATGACGTAGTCGATCGTCCCGGTCTCGTGCATGTGGACGTTCTTCGAGGTGTCGGGCCGGCAGTGTGCCGCGCCGATGCGCTCGAAGCCCTGCGCCACCTGCGCCTCGATCTCCGCCGCGTCCAGCGCCGGGTCGTCCGGCTCGACTCGGAAGAAGAGGAAGTGGGAGCCATACGGCGGGGGCTCGAGCTTGACCCGCCGGCCCTCGACCGCATCCTCCTGCGCATAGCTCGCGGGGGAGCCGTCCGTCACCCACATGCTGTGCAGCTTTCCGTACTCGGACGGCGGCTTCTCGGCGAGTACGACCGACTTCCCGCTCTCGTCGTGCCCCGTGATGATGCGTCTGAGCTCCCTGGTCATCTTCTGGCGGCCTCGCTTCGGTTCGGGTTCTTCATGGCACGGGCTCGAGCCTCAGGAGCACGCCCTCCGGCTCGTCCGTGAGCGCGTAGATGAGCCCGTCGGGCCCCTGGCGCACGTCCCTGATACGCTGTCGGAGCTCCGTCAGGATCGCCTCCCGCCCGACCTCGTCGCCGTCGGCGTTCAGGATCACGCGTTCGAGGTGGCCCGTACGACGGATCCTGCCGACCATCAGCGCCCCGACGAACAGGTTGCCCGTCCAACCGGGGAACCGGTCGCCCGTGTAGAAGGTCATCCCCGAGGGGGCGACCGAGGGAAGCCAGACGACGGTCGGCTGGTCGAAACCCTCGTGATACCAACGGTCGGACACGCGCGGACCCGTGTAGTCACGGCCGTACGAGATGATCGGCCAACCGTAGTTGTGGCCGGCGTGGATGATATTCACTTCGTCCCCACCCTGCGGTGCGTGCTCCGCGGCCCAGAGATCCCCCGTGGCCGGGTAGAACGCGAGGCCCATCGGGTTGCGGTGGCCCATCGAGTAGATCTCTGGGCGGTAGTCCGAGTCTCCGACGAACGGGTTGTCATCGGGGGCCGACCCGTCGTCCCTCAGTCGCAGGATCTTTCCCCCGTAGTCACCCGGGTCCTGGGCGCGGTCGCCCGTACCCCCAATACGGAACGCTCCCCCCACCGTCATGAAAAGCGTGCCGTCCGGTGCGAAGAGAAGGCGTGAGCCCGAGTTGCTGAGCGGCGCCCCGTCGGTCTGGAAGAGCACCTCGACGTCCTCGAGCTGCTGGCCGTCGTACCGACCGCGAGCCAGCACGATGTGACTCTCGCCGGCGCTCGGGTACGTCAGGTAGACGAGCCGGTTCCTGGCGAAGTCCGGATGCAGAACGACCTCGGACATCCCCGCGTACGGTCCGCTCCGGACGGGCACCTCCCAGACCGGAGTCGGATCCAGCACGCCGTCGCGGATCACCCGGAGTCGTCCCTGCTTCTCCGTCACGAGCACGTCCCCGTCGGGGAGGAACGAGAAGCTGGAGGCCCCGGAAAGCCCTCGGGCCACGACCCTCACCAGGACGTTCGGCTCGTTGGCCGTGTGCAGGAGAGTCAAGTCCGGAACGCTGACCTCCGGCACTCCCACCCACTGCCGGCCCTGGGCCGTCACCGATCGGGGAGCAGCCGACAAGCAGACGCAAACCAGGAAAGCCGAGCCTCGGGCGACACGAGCGATACGAGCAGCCATGAACCCCTCCTTGAGCGAGATCGGGGGCTATACTGGCACGCACGCCCACCTGCGGCCAGCGCTCAGACCACCCCGGATTCCCTGAGGGCCGCGATGGCCGAAGGGTCGTAGCCGATCTCGCCCAGGACTTCCTCGGTGTGCTCACCGAGCACGGGAGCGCGCTGCCGGACACCGCCGGGCGTCTCCGAGAGGCGGACCGGGGTGTCGGCCACCGGGGCCGGCCTGGGTAATCCCGGGTAGTCGACCGGCAGCATGAACTTCATCGCCTGGACGTGAGGGTGATCGAGCGCCTGCTGGGGCGACAGCACGGGACCCGCCGGGATGCGCGCCTCGTCCAGCGCGGCGAGGCACTCGTCCGTCGTGCGCGTCTCGCACCAGCGGGCCATGCGCTCACTGATGATCTCGCCGTGGTTGCCGCGCGAGATGTCGTCCTCGAAGCGGGGATCCTCCAGCCAGTGGTCCTCCCCCATGAGGCGCGCCCAACGCTCGAAGAGCGGCTCCCCGATGACCATCACCAGCACCCATCCGTCCTTGGTGCGGAAGAGATCCGACGGCGCCGCGATCTGCCCGCGGTTGCCGGTGGCCACCCGGTTCGGCTGGATCACGTCCTGCTCGATCAGGGTCCCGTTCCCGACGGTCAGCGCCGACATGAGCAGAGCCCCCTCGACCTGCTGACCCTTTCCGGTCTTCTGGCGCTCCATGAGCGCGGCCATGGTTCCGTACGCGGTCAGGATCGCCGTGGTGAAGTCGACCCAGGGATAGTAGAGGCGCATCGGCTCTTCACCGTCGCCCGTCAGGTACATGGCACCGGACATCGCCTGCGCGACCCCGTCGAAGCCGACCCGATGGCTCCACGGACCGCCGTGCCCGTACGCCGAGACCGTCGACAGGATGATGTCGGGCTTCGTCTCGACCAGCGTCGCGTAGTCGAGCCCCATTCTCTGGAGGGTCTGTGGCGGCAGGTTCGCCACGACGACGTCCGCCGTCGCCACGAGCCTGCGCACGACCTCCCGGCCCTCCTCCTTCATGGGGTTCAGGGTGATGCCGCGCTTGTTGCGGTTCACCTGCATGAAGAGAGCGCCCTCGCCTCCCTCTGCGACGGGGCTGGTCCATCGGTCCTCGCTCCCTCGTCGCTTCTCCACCCGGATCACGTCGGCGCCCATGTCGCCCAAGAGCGACGCACAGTACGGACCGGCGATGTAGCGACCGAAGTCGAGGACCCTGATTCCTTCCAAGACGGTGCTCATGGCCGAGAAGGTAGCGACTCGCCCCGGGATGGCACCGCGGGGCTCTTCATTGCCCCTCGGGTCCGGGATCCCACCCCTGGGTGGGCCGGACGAATCGAATCGACGGATCGCCGCCTCGTGAAGGGGGATTGATGGGCACGACATGGCGACCTTCGGTACGCGCTGCGGTCGCCCTCTCGCCGACCGGCGTTCGCGCTCACAGCGGTGGCGACCCTCGCTGGCTTCCGGCGGTGAGGGCGACCCGCGTGCACCCCTCGGCGGCGCTCAGGTACGACTAACGCAGGCCGCAGAGCGAGCGTGAGGCACGTCGGCGCCCGCCCGCGGATTTGACGTTCCTGACGCTCGACCGGAGCTTTCAAGGTCCACCCGCCGTACGCCGCGTCCACAAGGCCGACTCCGTGCCCCGACGTCTGCGCCCCATCCTCTGCGCCGCGCTCCTACTTCTAGGTGGCTGCGGCCTGTTCGGCGACAGCCCGTCGGAGACCGCAGCGCCCGACGCGACCGCATCCACGGCCACGGGCGGCGCGGCCGGCGCGAGTGCCGGAACCGGAACTACCGCGTCGGACATCGGCGGGACGACAGCGCCGGAAACCGAACCCGCGGCGGGAGGCGCCGCGGCCGCTGCCGCGCCCGCCTCGGATCAGGTGAGCGGAGGAGCAGCCGCGCCTGCCGCCGCATCCACCGCGGCAACGGCTCCGACACAGCAGCTCACGATCGACGAGCGTATCGAGAGGCTCCTGGAGAGCC
>JASFUR010000139.1:0-8116 GCA_050050215.1 Gemmatimonadota bacterium | reverse complement strand
AAGCCCTCGTCTCCATGCTGATCCAGACGGAGCGCTTCGGCACCTCCGTGGGGCGAGCCCTGCGCGTGCAGGCCGACACCCTTCGTCAGAAGCGCCGGCAGCGGGCCGAGGAGGCTGCGGCCAAGACCACCATCAAGCTGGTGTTCCCGCTCGTCCTCTTCGTCTTCCCGGCGCTCTTCGTCGTCATTCTCGGACCGGCGGTGATCCAGGTCATCGCTGCGCTGGCGGGTGTGGGATGAGGGCGGTGCGCGTGGTTCAGAACGGATCGGGCGTTCGGGTGGGCTCGCAGGTCGCGGTCGCCGAATCGTGGTGGCACCGACTTCGGGGTCTCCTGGCGCGTCCGCCGATGCGGACGGGAGAGGGGCTCCTGCTCCTGGAGTGCGGCTCCGTGCACACCGTCGGGATGACCTATCCGATCGACGTCGCGTTTCTCGACGCCGACGGCCTGGTCGTGCGCAACGTCACCCTCGGGCCTTGCCGGGTCGGGCTCGGTGGGCCCGGAGCGGTGCACGCGCTCGAGCTCCCCGCAGGACGCTTGGACGAGACCGGCACGGTGCCGGGCGTTCGCCTCAGCTGGAGTTGAGTCATGGAACTGGCACGCAAGATCGCGATCTCAGCGGACGACGAAGCGGCCCCCGACGACGGGCACCTCTCCATCGAGGCGCCCGTCGGAGTCGGCCCGTCTCCCGACTTCGAGGGGGATAGCGCGCCCGACGCCGGCGACCCGACTCCGACCCGTCGTGACGCGGTCCCGCCTCCGCCCGAGTCCCTCGAGGAGGCCGGGCTCTCGGAGGAGTTTGTGGCCGCGCTCGTCCTCAAGGCGCTCCACGTCAGGGGTACGGCGCTCGGCTTCGACCTGGTCGACATGCTCGCGCTCCCCATGGCGCTGCTCGACGACGTGATCCAGGGGCTCCAGGAGCGACGCTTCGTCGAGGTCCACTCGACGAAAGGGCCGCGGCGCGGCGAATGGGTCTTCAAGCTGACCGCCGAAGGACGCAGGCGGGCCGCCGAAGAGCTCGAAGCGTGCCGATATGTCGGCCCGGCGCCCGTGCCGTTCGACGACTTCCTCCGCTGGGTGGAGCGGCAAACCATCGAGCGCGCCCGTGTCTCCGAGGAGGAGCTGCGCGCCGCGTTCGACGACGCCGTCGTGTCCGACGGAATGCTCGAACAGCTGGGGCCGGCCATCAACTCCGGTCGCTCGCTCTTCCTGTTCGGAAGGCCCGGCAACGGAAAGACCCTCCTGGCCGAGCACATCGCCCGGCTCTTCGGAGACCGGTACTACGTGCCCTGCGCCGTCCTGGTGGACGGCAGCGTGATGATCGTGCACGACCCCGTCCACCATGGGTTCGGGCTTTCGGACGACGAGACCGGCGCCGAGACGCCTCATGAGACCGACGCCACCGAGAGCGGCGACGACGCGGCTGCGAACATCATCCGCACGCTCCCCGCGCACGACCGCCGGTACGTGGAGGCACGCAGGCCGGTGGTCGTCACGGGCGGCGAGCTCACGCTCGAGCAGCTCGACCTCCAATGGGACGGGACCGGTCACATGTACCAGGCGCCTCCGCAGCTCAAGGCGGCGGGCGGCGTGCTGGTGGTGGACGACCTCGGAAGGCAGCGGGTTCCGGTGCGGGACCTCCTGAATCGATGGGTCGTCCCGCTCGAGCAGCGTCGCGACTACCTGACGCTGCGAAGCGGGAGGAAGATCGTCGTGCCCTTCGACTCCTTCGTGA
This sequence comes from Gemmatimonadota bacterium, assembly GCA_050050215.1. Taxonomy (GTDB): domain Bacteria; phylum Gemmatimonadota; class Gemmatimonadetes; order Longimicrobiales; family Gaopeijiaceae; genus UBA2982. Next base: position 6,383 of record JASFUR010000139.1, on the reverse strand, counting down.
TCTTCTCGACGAACCTGGAGCCTGGCGATCTCGGGGACGAGGCGTTCCTCCGCCGGATCCACTACAAGATCGAGGTCCCGGACCCGGAGCGCGCCGAGTATGACCGGATCTTCCGTCGGTGCTGCGAGGAGCGCGGCATCGACTTCGACGCCGAAGCGCTCGACTTCGTCTTCGACGAGTTCTACGGAGACGGCTCCGTCGAGCCGCGCCGATGCCACCCGCGGGACGTGCTCGACCACGTGAAGGATCTCGCCGAATACCGCGGCGAGCCGGCACAACTGAGCAGCGAGCTGCTGGGCCAGGCATGCCGCAGCTACTTCCTGCCCACCGGCTGACCACGACCTCGACCGACGACGGCCGAGCGCGGTCTCGGCTCCATACGGAGGGATGAACCAATGAACGATTCGATACGAAACCCGGGCCTCGGCGGCACCGCCACCGCCCCCGACACGATGTCGGACTATCGGATCCGGGAGGTGGAGGCCCGCCTCGACCGGCGGCTCAGCGCCGTCGAGTCCCAGGGCTCCCGCCGGGGCTGGGCGGGTCGCCTGGTCAACGCCGGACTCGTCATCGCGGTAGTCGCGCTGGGCGTGACCGTCTGGAGTGTCGTCCCCGCAGACGGTGCCTGGACAATGAACAGCGTATCGACCGAGGAGATCGTCCTCCGAGACGTCGACGGCATCGAGCGTGGCCGGCTGGCCACCGACACCGAGGGCCGTACCCAGCTGTCGCTGTCGGACCGGGAAGGGCGCGAGCGCATCCGCCTGACGGTCCTCGCGGACGGCTCGCCCGGAGTGACGATCAGCGATCCGGACGCCAAGCCTCGCGCCGTTCTGGGATACCTCCCCGACGGCACGACGAACCTCGTCTTCGCGGACGCCGAAGGCACGAGCCGAGCCGTCTTCGGACTCGAGCCGGACGGCTCGACGCAAGCCCTGTTCGCGGACCGCGACGGGACCATCCGGACACTCGTCGGGGTGGGTGCCGACGGTGAGCCGGCCGTGTCCGTCTTCGACGAAGCCGAAGCAAGGTCGCCGGCGCCCTAGCCGGTAAGGAACGCATTCCCGGGGGGGAGACATGCTTTCTCGACAAAGACAACGGAAGGGACTCTGGATTCCCGTGGTCGGCCTGGCCTTGGCCACAGCCGCGTGCCACGCCGATCCGACAGAGCCGCCCATCGACGGGGAGTCGTGGGACGACCCCACGTTCGACTTCAGCGCGGACCTCATCGCCTTCGAATCCGATCGCGACGGGAACAAGGAGATCTACGTGATGACGCCGGACGGTCTGGACGGCATCAACATCACGAACAACCCGTCCGAGGACGGCGACGCCGCATGGTCACCGGACGGAGAGAGGATCGCCTTCGCGTCGACGAGAGACGGCAATACCGAGATCTACGTGATGGACGTCGACGGGTCGAACGTCGTTCGCCTCACGGACGACCCGGCCATCGACCGCTTCCCGAGCTGGTCCCCCGACGGCAGCAGGATCGCCTTCGCGACGGACCGTGACGGCAACTCCGAGATCTACCTGATGGATCCGGACGGGTCGAATCCGCTTCGCCTGACGACCGACCCGGACGTCGACTCGGAGCCGGCATGGCTCCGGGACGGGTCCAGGATCGCTTTCCTGTCCACTCGGGGCGGCAACGGGGACATCTGGGTCATGGACGCAGACGGGACCGATCAGGTGAACCTGACGGACGACCCGTTCTCCTTCGACTCCTCTCCGGGAACTGTCCAGGCACCGTCCGGCGGGCCCGAGCGGATCTCGTTCGTGAGCGACCGGGCCGGCGGCAACCTCGACATCTACACGATGAACGTCGACGGCTCGAGCCCGGTCCGCGTGACGACCGAGACGGCGTCCGATTTCGACTCCTCGTGGGCGAGCGACGGAGCCAGGCTGGCCTTCGACTCCAATCGAGGCGGGAACTGGGACATCTACACCATCGAGGCGGCGGGCACCTACACGATCCGCCTCACGAACAACCTGGCCGACGACGAGTCGCCGGCATGGAGACCGTAGACGATGGACACCTCGTTCCGCATGCGGCAAGAAATGCGCATGAGCAGCGGCGTCATCGTGCACGGACCGCGTGATCACGGGCGTTTCCCAATGGCATGCCCGTTGTATCTCGCCATCGATAAACGGAAAACATTTGGAGCCGGGGGGGATCCATCATGATTCCGAACATAGTAGTGTGGCGCGGCCGTATGCCTGGTGCTGCCCGAGCGACTCGCGGGGGCGGTTTCGTCCTGGCGAGCCTGATCGTGCTCGGCAGCGTCGCGTGCGGCCCCAGTGACAACGGCGATACCGTGGGACCACAGGTGCCCGGGTCGATCGCCGTGAGCACGCAGACGTCGGGATTCCAGCAAGACGAGAGCTACGATTTGCTCGTCGACGGGGAGAGCGCCGGAACGATCGGTGCGAACGACGAGATGACGATCGCCGACCTCGATCCGGCGACGTACGACGTGACCCTGGGCGACGTCGCGGACAACTGCACGGTCGAGGCGACGACCGCCACGGTGACGTCTGCCGACACGGCCAGCGCGATGCTGACCGTCACGTGTTCGCCCGCGGACCCGACCGAGTATACGCTTCGCGCCAATCGGGACCGGCCGAACCTGGAGGACGGAGCCATTACCGTGTGCTCCTTCGGCGTCTGTCCGACGGAGGAGGGCTGGGATCTCTATGCCGAGTTCACGGCGAGCGACCCGACCCTAATCCACCAGAATGCCACGACCGGAGTCGAGCTCGCGGTCGTGACGGGTAAGACGCTGGACACCCTGAGCGAAGCGGACGTCGACGGAGCGACCTTCACGACCGATCCGGTCGCCGACCCGTTCGACTCGGACACGGTGTTCCTGGTCCGGACCGATACCGGGAGCCTCTATGCGCTCGGCAATCCGGTCGTCGCCGAGGTCTCGTTCACGCTGTACCTGACCTTCGACGCCGTCCAGCTTCAGTAGAGAGGTGGCGTCATGGCGGTCCTCCGTTCTCTGCGCCAGCCGGGACTGGGGGACCGCCTGCCTAGCTTACCCGCTATCGAAGCGCTGCCCCTCGCCCCGCGTGAGCCGGGCCTGAAGCCGCTCCCGATCTCCACTGACGCGCCCCGCACCCTGGGCCTCCGTCGCATCCACGTGCTGAATCACGGGGTCTCCACCTTCCTCCGGGACTGGGAGATCTGGGTCAAAGTCCCGTGGTCGGATGCGCTCACCGAGGGCCGCGTGCTGTCCCGAACCGAGTGGCGGACCCTGACCGACGGCGTCGCCGCGAAGGGGCAAATTCCCGTGCTGTGCCGGGAAGACTCGCTCCGCGCACCCCGTCACCGCCCCGTGAAGCGCGACCTCCCCTTCCTGATCGAGGGCCTGCTCCCGGACGACGTCTCGGTGGAGGGGCTCACCGTGTACGTCCTCTTCGCGGATCGCACACATCGGGTCTGGCACTACGGCTGACGGCGCCTGTCCTCGGAGCCCGTAGCCGACGGCTTGCAGGCCGCACCCCGGCATTGGATGTTGGCGCTCACTTCGAACGCGAAGGGAAGGGCCATGAACCAGCCACGAGCCCGGGTGGGCACGTCCGTGCCGCTCCCGACATCGGTGCCGGCCGCGCCGCATAGACGGTGATCGACGCACCCCCGAGCACCGGTCTCGAAGCGCTCCTGGCTCCGCGTTCTGTGGCGGTCATCGGCGCCTCGCACGACCCGACGCACATCGGCGGACGGCCCGTCAGCTACATGCTGCGCGCGGGGTTCTCCGGGCCCATCTGGCCCGTGAACCCGAATCGGGAGATGGTCCAGGGACTGAAGGCGTATCCCTCCATCACCGACGTGCCCGAAGCGCCGGATGCGTGCATCATCGCCGTGGCGGCCCGGTTGGTCCCCGACATCCTGGAGGCGTGCGGCGAGCGCGGCGTTCGCGCCGCCGTGATTCTGTCCTCCGGCTTCGCCGAGGCGGGCGAGGACGGCAAGGCGGCCCAGGCCCGCATCACCGAAACGGCCAGAAAGCACGGCATCCGCGTGCTCGGGCCCAACACCCTCGGACTGTTCAACGCACACACGGGCTGGATGGGCACCTTCGCCTCGACCGTGCTCTACGGGACGCCCGAGCCGGGCCCCATCGGCGTAGCGAGCCAGTCCGGAGCGATCGGGAGCGAGCTGTTCGCCCTGCTCCGCAGGCGCGGGCTGAACACGGGCATCTGGATCACGACCGGGAACGAAGCCGACGTGGGCCTGGCCGACGCGATCACCTATCTGTCCGAAGACCCGGACACGCACGTGATCGTCGCCTATGCCGAGGGCGTACGGAACGGACCGGCCATGCGTTCGGCCCTGGCCCGGGCCTCCGAAGCGGGCAGGCCGGTCCTGTTCCTGAAATCCGGCCGGTCGGCCGTCGGGGCCGCGGCGGTCACGTCGCATACGGCCGCGCTCGCCGGCTCGGACCGCATCTACAGCGCGCTCTTCGAACAGATGGGAGCCCTCCGCGTGGCCAACGCCGAGGAGCTCGTCGATGCGGCGTACGCCGTGACACACTGTCCTCTGCCCGAAGGGCGTCGTCTTCTCATCCTGACGATCTCGGGCGGAGCCGGGGTGCAGATGGCCGATGCCGCGGCCGACCTGGACCTCGACGTGCCCTCACCCCCTGCGGAGGCGCAGGCCGCGTTGAAGGCGCTCGTCCCCTTCGCGGGCGTCCGGAATCCCGTCGATACGACGGCACAGGTCTTCAACGACATCGGCCTGGTCGGAAATTACCTGCGCGTGCTCATGGCCGATGACGATTACGACGCCATCACGCTCTTCCTGACGTCCGTCGCGGCTTCCGAGGAGGTCGCCCGGCCGCTGGTCGCCGAGCTCGAGCAGGCGCGCGTCCACTTCCCGGACGTGCCGCTCGTCGTCTCGCTCTCCGCGCCACCGGAGCTCACGCGCCCCTACACGGAAGCGGGCTTCCCCGTCTACGAGGAGCCGACGAGAGCCGTCAGGGCGGTCGCGCTCCTCTGTCGTCTCGCCGAAGGACTCGGGCGCGACCGCGTGACGCCGACGCTCGACGTCGGGCCCGCAGCCCTCCAGGTGCCCGACCACCAGGTCGACGAGCACCGCGCGATGGAGGTGCTGGAGAGCTGGGGCGTGCCCTGCCTCGAGCGCCGGCTCGCGCGCTCGGAGGACGAAGCCGCGGCGGCGGCTCGCGAGCTGGGTGCCCCCGTGGCGCTCAAGATCGTCTCGGCGGCCATCGTCCATAAGACGGACGTGGGCGGGGTCCTCCTCGGTGTGGCCGGCGAAGACGCGGTGCGGGAGGGCTACCGGACCTTGATGGAGCGCGCCGCCGACCGACGGCCCGAGGCCCGGATCGAAGGCGTGCTCGTCGCCGCGATGGCCGACGAAGGCGCCGACGCGGTCGTCGGCGTCGCCATGGACCCGACGTTCGGACCCGCGGTCATGGTCGGGCTCGGTGGCGTCCTTGTCGAGGTGCTCGACGACGTGGCCTTCCGGCTGGCTCCTTTCGACGCGGATGAGGGGCGTCGGATGATCGGAGAGCTCCAGGGCGCCCGTCTCTTCGAAGCCTTTCGCGGCCGTCCCGAGCTGGACGTGGACGCGCTGGCCGAGCTCCTCTCGAAGATCTCGATCTTCGCCGCGTCCGAGGCGGAGCGCCTGTCGAGCGTCGACCTGAATCCGGTCCGCGTACTGCCGCGCGGCCAGGGGGTCGTCGCGCTCGACGCGGTGATCGTACCGAAGGAGGGCTCGTGACGGATACGGAGAAGGGTCGGCTCGTCGTCCTCCCGATCGCACTGGCGCTCGCCGGAGGACTTGCCTGGGCCGGGAGCCACGGCGGATGGACCGTCGGGGGGATACCGCTCTTCGCGCTGCTGGTCGTGGTCGCCCTGGTGGTCCAGTGGGTCGTGTTCGTGCCGTCGTACCTGGCCGGCACCGAGCGGTTCTACGACCTGACCGGGAGCCTGACCTACCTCGCGCTGACGGCACTAGCGCTGGCCCTGGGGCCTCCGGCCGATACCCGGTCGTGGCTCCTGGCCGCGCTGGTCGCCATCTGGGCCGCCCGGCTCGGGAGCTTCCTCTTCCGACGGATCAGCGCCGCCGGGTCCGACCGGCGCTTCGACGAAATGAAGGCGTCGTTCGTCCGGTTCCTCGTCGCCTGGACGCTGCAAGGCGTATGGGTGTGCTTCACCGCGGGTGCCGCGCTCGCCGTCATCGCCTCCGACTCGTCCGCCCGGTGGGGCGCCCTGTCCTGGGCCGGCCTGACGCTGTGGGTGGCGGGCTTCACGGTCGAGGCCGTCGCGGACCGGCAGAAGTCCCGGTTCCGCTCCCGGCCCGAGAACGAGGGACGGTTCATCTCCTCGGGCCTGTGGGCATGGTCCCGCCATCCCAA
>JASFUR010000138.1:0-8129 GCA_050050215.1 Gemmatimonadota bacterium | reverse complement strand
ATCGCGATCGCCAGCAGCGGCACCGTGCCGACCCAGTACTTGGACCAGAAGAGCTCACGCACGTCGAGCGGAGAGGCGCGCAGGAGCCACATCATGCGTCCCTCGATGGACATGGCCGGAAAGACGAAGCGCGCCGCGATGGCGGCGACGACGAAGCCGGCGAGGCCGAGGTTCAGGAACGACACGACGTTGACCAGCAGGAAGCTCACACGCTCCCCCGTATACAGCGGCAGGACCGTGATGTTGTAGACGTAGACGGCGACCAGCACCCCGAGCAGGATGAGCTGCGACCACTGGGTGGTGTCGCGGAAGAAGACCCGGATCTCCTTGGACACCAGGCTCCGCGTGCTCGGCTGCGCCCGGGCGAAGAGCCGGTCCACGAAAGTCGAGCGCTCGCGACCCGCCTTCCGCTCCGCTCCCTCCTGGGCCCGGGTGAACCCCGAGTCGAAGTAATGTCGGTGCAACCAGGCGCCGAAGACGAGGCAGACGGCCGCGGTGGACCACAGGAACGCGAACGGGAACCATTGGAAGGCCCCGTCCAGGTGCGACATGAGCGTGTCGGCGGCCCACTGGCTGGGCAACCAGGGAGACGTCGGAGTCCTTAGCACCGCCATGAAGTCGACCAGGTCGCGGAACTCCTCGGGCCGCATGAGCCGCTCGGGCCGCAGGAAGCGGAAGAGCGCGACCACCCCCGCCGCGGCGAAGAGGCCGATGAGCGCCAGGAGGTCCCTCGTTCTGCGCGCGGGAAAGACGTTGACCAGGATCAGCGTGACGGCGGTCCCGAGAACCGCCGGTATGATCAGAAACGGGATCACGGTCCCGACGGCGAGCAGGTAGTACGACGGGCCGGCCGCGTAGACCACGCCGTAGGCCGCGAGCAGCGGCACGGCGAGCAGCGCAACCATCCAGGACGAGTCGACGATCGTCTCGGCCAGCCTGGCGCCGTAGACGGTCTCGGCCTCGACCGGGGCCGCAACCACCAATTCCAGATCCTCGGAGAGGAAGAAGGTGGAGAGCGCCGTGATGATGTTCGACAGCACGAGAATCATCAGGAACGTCACGAACGCGAGCCCGAGCAGCTTGCTCGCAAGCAAGTCTCCGATCCCTTGCGTGCCCCGGAAGTAGATCAGCATCCGGAAGATCACGGCGAAGATCAGCGACCAGAAGAAGAGGCCGATGAAGCCGAGCAGGAACGTCTTGAAGAGGCGGCCCTCCGCGGTGCGGGCCCGGTTGATCTTGGTCCGGATCTTGGGTCCGAGAAGCCGGAGCAGGCCCGGTCGCTTCGCGACGACTCCGTTCATCTGGAGATGGCTTCGCGGAGTCCCTCGATGACGTCCGCCATCGCCTCGCCGCCGGTCACCTTGAGGAAGATCTCCTCCAGATGGGCCCCGCCAGCGTGCGCCTGGGAACGCAGCTCGTCCATGGTGCCGAAGGCGATGATCTCGCCCTGGCTGATGATCGCGATGCGGTCGCAGAGCGCCTCGGCGACCTCGAGCGTGTGCGTCGACAGGAAGACCGTGCCGCCGTTCTCGACGAAGGTGCGGAAGAGGTCCTTGAGCAGGCGCGCCGAGCGCGGATCGAGGCCGACCATCGGCTCGTCCACCACGATGAGCTCCGGTTGATGGATCAGCGCCGAGCTGATGAGCAGCTTCTGCCGCATGCCGTGCGAGTAGCTCTCGATGAGCTCGTCCTTCCAAGGGGTCAGCTGGAAGAGCTCCAGCAGCCGGTCGAGGCGAGCCTCCACCACGTCGCCTTCACGTCCCCAGAGCCCCGCGACGAAGCGCAGGAACTCCCCACCCGAGAGCTTGTCGTACAGGTACGGACGGTCGGGGATGTAGCCGACGCGGGATTTGGCCGCTTCGGGTGCCGACTCCACGTCGTCGCCGCCCACCACCACCCTCCCTTCGCTCGGCTTGAGCACGCCCGCCACCATGCGGATCGTCGTCGTCTTCCCAGCGCCGTTGGGCCCCAGGAAGCCGAAGATCTCACCGCGATGCACCTCGAGCTCGATGCCCTTCACGGCGGCGAACTTGCCGTATCGCTTCACGACCCCCTGCAGCGCGAGCACCGCGTCTGCTTCGGACCGTGGCTCTTCGCGCGGTGCCAGAACCGCGGTGTCGGTCTGCCCCTCACTCATTCCGCCTCCTGTGGGGTCGGATCGAGGACTTCGATGTTCAGGTTGCCTATGAGGCGCACGATCTCGACCTGCTGGGCCAGCCCACCGATCACGAACCGGATGTGGGACGCGTCGGCCGGCACCTGCCCGAAGGTCGGGTCGACCGCGACCCACTGATCGAGCCAGACCTCGGGCCACGCGTGATAGAAGAACGCGCCGTTGACGTACACGAGCCCGACGGCCGTCCGCGCGGGGAGGCCCAGGGCGCGGGCCAGAGCGACGAAGAGGACCGTGTGCTCATTGCAGTCCCCACGGCGGGTCTCGAGGACCTGCACCGCGTTGGGAACCGAAAACGTGACGCTCTTCTCGAGCATGCCGTAGACGGATCTGTTGAGCTGCCAGGCCACCTGCTTCGGATTCTGCCGCCACCGGGCCCGGGCCGCCGTGATCGAGCGGGCCTGGTCGCGGATGCGCTCGTCGTCGCTCTGGATCAAGGGCTCCGGCTCGAGCGCCTCCCGGAGGTCCATGTAGCTGTAGGGCAGCGTGAATGTGGGATCGATCTCGTCCCAGTTCTCACGCCGGATGATGAGCGTGTCGCCGTGGAGCGTCTGACGCCCCCCGTCGAGCTGAAAGCCCGAGAGGTCCACTCCGGTAAGCCGAAAGCGGAGCTCGTCGTGCTCCTCGACGTCGTCGAAGTCGACGTTGCTCTGGACCGCGGTCGCGAGGATGACGTCGTCGTCGATCGGGGACGCGTCGACGAGCCGGGCGTCTTCCTGGGCCTGGCGGGCGAGCTCGTACTCCGTGCGCTCCATGGAGAAGCCGAGCGGGCTCGACGAGCGGATCATACGGCCGTCGGCGTCGACCCAGCTCTCCACCTGGACGCCGCCGAACACCTCCGCGATGCGCCATGCCGGTATCGAATCCGCATGCGCCGGCTCCCAGCGGTTCGTCTCCGGATTCAGGGACGCGGAGTCCGTCACGACAAGGGTGTCGTGCTCGAGGACGTCGACCTCCACGGTGCGGGTGCTCAAGCTGGTCGGGTCGAAGACCGGCAGCCGGATCGTCTGCCCGACCTCCAGGGCACCGCCCATCGCGATGCGGATCGGGACCACATTCGACATGACTGGGGGCTGCGGCAGCCGGAAGCTCACGTTCTGCTCACTCCCGGCGGACCGGATCGACACGTCGAGGGTCGTGTCGGGTCGGAGTGTGCCCGTCGCGGAGAACCGGCCGACCTCGCTGTCGAGCGTGAACTCGAATCCCTCCATGACCAGCGAGGGGCTGAGCTTCACGCTCGTGCGTGACACCGCGACGCCGGTCTGTCCGAGCGCGGGAAGCTCGAGGTTCATGACGTCTTCCATGCGGAAGCCGTCGGAGACCGTGTCGAGACGTGAGGTCGCCTGCCCGACCGTTCGGCCGCCCATCGTCAGCGTGTAGAAGCTCACCCCCGGCGCCAGCCCGAGCGCGGCCTCCGCCAGTCGGGTGAGCTCCGGTTGGAAGTACTCACGACGGACCTGCCAACCCACCATGCCGAGCCATACCAGCACGATGGAGACGGCGAGCACTCGCTTACGCATCCTGCATGCACTCCCCCCCTGAGGAATCCGCTTCGTGTCCTGGGAGTCCTCACCAAGATGGGTCGGTCGCAGGGATGAGGACCAGGCTCACGTATCGGCACCCGGAAAGCCCGAGGTCAGTCGCCCACCGAGCTCCGCATTCGCCCGGCCTCGGCGATGAGCTGCTCGAAGAGCTGCACCTCGAACTCCGACGACACAGCGATCGTCAACTCGAGTGGAGGCGCCCCTTCGTCCAGGTGGTTGAAGAGGATGTCGACGAGAACGCGAGCCGCGGTCTCGGCATCCAGGCTGCCGGCCCCGAGCCCGAGCGCAGGGACGGCGAGCGACTCGAGCCCCCAGTCGGCTGCCCTGCGAAGACCGTTTCGCAGAGCCCGTTGGATGGACAAGCTGGACTGGGGCTCGTCGTGCGACATCACGACGACGTGGATCAGGTATGGGGCCGCGAGCCCGCCCCCCGGGGTGAGCACCGCCCCACCGACCGGGAGCATGCCGAGGCGACCCATGCGCTCGACCAGCTCCGGCCCAGCGGCGGCGACCAGGTCACGCGCCTGCGCGTCCGCGGGCGACATGTCCGAGCTCACGGCTCGCACGAGCCCTTGCACGGACAACGTGGCCATGTCGGCCAGCACCACCTCGATCATGGGGCCTGCAGGCGCCGCGCCCGACGGTACATCTCCCCCGCCTCCTCGAGCTCGTGCCGTCTGTCGTGGAGGTGACCCAGCGTGTAGTAGGGTCGCGGATCGTCCGGAATGAGCTCAATGGCGCGCTTCAGCTCATCCGCCGCCTCGTCGAACCGGCCGAGCCGGTTGAGGGCCTCGCCCCGGTAGTAGTGGGCGCCTCCGTCCTCCCCCTTGCGGGCCAGGACCCAGCGCAATTCCGCCTCGGCCTCGGCGTACAGCCCTCGGCGGAAGTAGAGAATCCCGATGCCGAGTCGGGCCCTGACGTCCTCCGCGTCGAGGCGCTGGGCGCGCTGCAGGAGCTCTTCCGCCTCGTCGTACCGGGCCAGGGACGTGAGCGTCGAGGCGTAGTTGGCCAGAACCTCGACGTTCTCGGGGGCCAGCCGCTCTGCGGCCTCGAAGTGCTGCAAGGCAGTCTCGAATTGCTTGAGCTCGTCGAGCAGCACCCCGAGGTTGTTGTGCGCCTTCAGGTTCGAGGGATTGACCGTCAAGATTCCCAGATAGAGCTCGATGGCCTCGTGCACCCGCCCCTGGGCGACGAGGTCCCTCGCCCTGGCCAACGGCTCGCCGGCAGGCCGCACGGCCGCTGCAGCGTGGTCCTGGGCGGCGGCGGACACCGGTGATCGGTCGGCAGGGACTCCCGGCGCGCTCACCTCCGGGTCGCGATGGGCATTGGAGCCCTCCGAGCCCTCGGCGTCCGGATCGCGCTTTCCCTCTGCGCCGCCACGGTCTCGCGACGGCTTCATCTGGCCGACCGCCTTCGCCAGGCGATCCCCGGAATCCGGACTCTCCTCCGACTGCACTTCACCGGAGTCCTCGCCGCCCGTCGACCCGGCGTCGCGTTCCGTATCGTCCAGCAGCTCGACCTGCAGCGGCTCGGTCTTCTGCCGCTTCTTCTTCTGGCGCTTCCTAGCCATCGCCTCCCACCTCCGCCCGCACCCAGTCCAGGTACGGCAGATGTCCGTCCGACGGCTCGATGGCCAGGATCTCCGGCACCTCGTAGGGATGGAGCGCGACGAGGCGAAGTTTCAGCCGCTCCACGGCATTCGCCGTGGTCTTGAGCACCATCAGCACCTCGCGTTCACGCTCGACCCCACCCTTCCAACGATAGATGGACGTTACGCCTTCGACGACGTTCACACACGCGGAAAGACGCTCCTCCACCAGGGTCGACCCGATCTGCTCGGCGGCATCGACGCTCGGTGCGGTCGTGAGGACGACCATCACCGCATCGGAATCGGTCCCGCTCACTGAACCGTATCCGCCGCCTCGTCGGCGTACAGATCGTCGATCAGGTCGTCGAATCGTTCGTCCACCACCCGCCGCTTCACCTTCAGGCTCGGGGTCAGGAAGCCGTTCTCCTCCGTCAGCTCCTCCGGGAGGAGCGCGAACTTCTTCGGCATCTCATAGGACGCGAGGTCGTCCAGCATCCCCCGCGCCTGCTCCTCCACATGGGCCACGACCCGCGGATCTGCGAGCAGCTCCTTACGCGTGCTCCATCGGATACCCTGACCGCCGGCCCAGGACTCGAGAGGCCCGAAGGCGGGCACGAGGAGCATGACGCAGTAGCGGCGCCGATCTCCGATCATGATGGCCTGCTCGACGAGCGGATTCGTCTTGAGCCGGTTCTCGATCGGCTGGGGGGCCACGTTCTTCCCGCCGGCCGTCACGATGATGTCCTTCTTCCGGTCGGTGATGCTGAGGTAGCCCTCGTCGTCGAGCTCGCCGATGTCCCCCGTGGCCAGCCACCCGTCGCCGTCGATGACCTCGGCGGTCGCGTCCGGGTTGTCGTAGTAGCCCTTCATGACCTGGGGTCCGCGCACGAGGATCTCGCCGTCGTCGGCGATACGGATCTCCGTGCCGGGAATCGGCTTCCCGACGGTCCCGATCCGGAAGTGCTCCAGCGTGTTCACGTTGGTAACCGGGCTCGTCTCGGTGAGCCCGTAGCCCTCGAGAATGGTGAGGCCGACCGAGTAGAAAAAGCGGTTCAGCTCGGGCGCCAGAGGGCCACCACCGCTGACGAAGAAGCGGATCCTCCCGCCTACGGCGCGCTTGACCTTGGAGAAGACGAGCTTGTCGGCGAGGCGGTACTGGAGGCCGAGCCATCCCCCGGGCCGACGCCCGTCCAGCATCAGGTCCGCCGCACGATCCGCGACTCCCACCGCCCAATCGACGAGCGCCTTCTTCAGCCCGTGCGCGTCCATCACCCCATTGTAGACCTTCTCGTAGATGCGCGGGACGGACACGACCACCGTCGGACGGATGACTTTCAAGTCGTCCACCAGCGTCTTGATGGAGCGCGGGTAGGCGATACGGCATCCCACCCAGAAGAACAGGTAGTCCACCATCCGCTGCAGCACGTGCGAGAGCGGCAGAAAGCTGACGGTGCTGTCGGTGCTCGTGATGTCGAACACCATATCCGCTGCACGTACGTTGGAGGCGAGGTTGTTGTGCGTCAGCATGACGCCTTTCGGCTCGCCGGTCGTGCCCGACGTATAGATGAGCGTGGCCACATCGTCCGGACCCGCCCGGGACGCCGCCTCACGGAAGTCCTCGTCGCTCCAGGACCGTGCACGTGTGCGCCCCGAATCGAGGAACGCCTGCCACGAGATCACTCCTCGCGGCAGCACCGTGGGCTGATCGAAGATCACCACGTCCACCGGCCGTCCGACCTGGTCCACCGCCGCCAGAGCCTTCTCCATCTGCTCGGCCGTCGAGACGAAGACCAGGCGGGCGCCGGAGTTCTCAAGGATGTACGCCACCTGGTGCGGCTTCAGCGTCGCGTACACGGGGACGTCGAGGACACCCGCGCACAGGCAGCCGTAGTCGGCCATGGCCCACTCGGGCCGGTTCTCCGACAGGATCGCGACGCGTTCGCCCCGCACGATCCCACGCCCCTCGAGAGCCGCCACGAACTGCTTCACGACCGACAGCACGTCCTCGTATCGCACGTCGGAGACGGACATGTCGGACGCCACCCGCTGGAGGGCGACTCGTCCTCGGTGCCGATCCATCGCCTCGAAGAAGAGGTCGACAAGCGTCGACTTCGGAACCGGCGTGTCGTTGCTCGCCCGGGTGTGTTGGGACACGACGCTCGCCCTCGCCCGCGGGGGCGTCAGACCCGCTTCACGCGGAGCTCGATCTCGATGGACGGATCGAGGGAATGGAGCACGCTGCAGTACTTGTCGCGGGAAAGGTCGAGCGCACGCTGCAACTTGGCCTCGTGCTCTTCCTCGGGCCCGCTCAGCTCGTACGTGAGCGTGATCTTCAGGAATCGGCGTGGCGCCTCCTCGGCGCGGACGCCCACCGCATCGACGGCGATGGACTCGAGAGGCACGCGGGACTTGGCCAGGATCATCTTCACGTCGACCGCCATGCAGCCCGCGAGGGCCATCAGGAGCAGGTGCGTCGGCGACGGCCCCTTCTCCACGTCGCTGTCCACGATGATCGACGGGCCGCCCGGCGGGCCACCCTCGAAGGCGAGCCCCTCCCCGGTCCAGCGGACCCGGACCTCTCGAACGTTCGGATCGGTCATCCGACGGCCTAGAGAAGCGGCTCTTCCGAGGGATCGTGTGTGCCGGCACGCAGCTGGGCCAACGTCATGCGCGCGTGCTCCACGTGGGCGCTCGCATCCGGCTCCTGGGGAGCGTTCGACAGGAACGCCTCCAGGTGTGGGATCGACTTCTCGGGGCGGTCGGTCCGGAGCAGGATGAACGCCAGGCCGTAGTGCGCCCCCGCGGATTGCGGGTCCTTCTGCAG
>JASFUR010000137.1:0-8140 GCA_050050215.1 Gemmatimonadota bacterium | reverse complement strand
GAATTGGACGGTCATGGCCACCGGGGAGCTCCAGAACCCGGACTCGGTGTATTCCGCCATCACCATGGACCTCTTGGAGGCCGCGGCGGTCTCCGATACGCTGGTCACGATCGCCGGCCAAGCCGACCGGGATGCGGAGACGGTCACTGCGCACCCCGAGGGCGGCCTCCTGACGTATCACTACGTCGCGGAGAATGTCCGCGACTTCGCGTGGACGACGTCGAACGTTCAGCGCTGGGACGCCACGTCGGCCGTGGTGCCCGACCGGGACGACGACGGCGACGACGACCGGGTGCTCATCAACTCGTTCTGGCGTGAGGATCGCGCCCCGTTGTGGGTCGACGAGTGGCGCTACGCCAAGCAGTCCATCGAATTCCACTCGAAGTACACGGGCTTCTCCTACCCGTGGCCGCACATGACCTCCGTGGAGGGCACGGACATCATCGGCGGCGGGATGGAATTCCCCATGATGACCCTGATCGATTCGTACGAGGGCACGGACACGCAGGCCCTGTTCAACGTCACCTCACACGAACTCGGCCACATGTGGATCCCGATGATCGTGGGCACCAACGAGCGCCGGTACGCGTGGATGGACGAGGGCTCCACCGACTTCCTGGAGAACCAGAGTCGTATGGAGTACTGGCCCGGCGTGGATCACCGGCGGGTCGAGGCGACGCAGTACCTGGAGGTCGCGGCCGAGCACGACGAGGAGAGCATGATGCGGGGCGCGGACTGGTATGGCCCGGGCCCTGCACGGACCGTCGCGTCCTACCGGAAGCCGGCGGCGCTCCTGGAGGCCCTGCGCACGGTCATCGGCGACGTCCTGTTCGAGGAAGCGTACAAGACGTTCATCGACGAGTGGGCGTACAAGCATCCGACGCCCTGGGACTTCTTCAACACCTTCGAGCGCTTCGTCGGTGAGGACCTCGACTGGTTCTGGAGCTCGTTCTATTACGAAACCTGGCGGATGGACCACGCCGTTCGGACCGTGGCCGCCGGACCGGGTGGGACTCAGCGGGTCGTCATCGAGGACCGCGGCAATGCGCCGTACCCCGGCTCGGTGCGCATCCGGACGTCGTCCGGCAATCTCCTGCACGAGGACATCCCGGTCGAGCACTGGCTCGCCGGCAACACGACCTACGAGATCACCGTGCCCGCGGACGCGGGGCGGGTGACCCGCGTCGAGCTCGACCCGGACGGCTTGGCCCCGGACGTGGACCGCACCAACGACTTCTGGCCGCGGGGCTAGGACCTACTCCCCGCCGCCCTCGCCCTCGCCCTGGGCCTGGGCCTGGGCCGCGAAGCCGACGACCGTGCCACACCGCGGACGCACGAAGATCTCGTCCATGCCGTAGAAGGTCGTGCGCCTCGGAACGAGCACCTCGGTGTCCCCCAGGACCGCGAGGACGTCGTCGAGCGCCTCGACCTCGATGAACAGGGTGGACGTGCCGCTCTCCATCTCGCGTCCGAGCCCCGCGGGTGCGCCGGACTCGCCCAGATCCGCCTCGACGCTCGCCTGTGTCTGATACATGAGCTCGACACCGTCCTTCTGGAGGATCGCGAAGCCGATCCTGTCCTCGTGGGGCACCGTGACCGGCATGTCGAAACCCAGCTTCTCGGTCCAGAAGGGCAGGCAGGGCTCGATCTCCTCGACGGTGATGAGAGGGGTGATCTTCTTCATGGGTCGCTCGGGTTCGGGGGGAACGGGGATCTCAGCCGAAGCTCTTGATGCCCGGTGGGCTCTGGCGGAGCGCCGTCAGGTAGCGGAACGCATTGCGGGAGGGCCGGTCGGGATCGGCCCAGTACTCCATGGTATCGGGCAGGGCTCCTTGCAGCTCCGAGAAGCCCTCGGAGAACGTGTCGTGCTCGTCGGGGCCCTCGTGGACGGTGCTGGGAGACGCAGGGCGGCGCGCGCGGTCGTCGTAGCCGGCGCGACCGTCCTGGCCTGCCCGGGCCGACGCGTAGGTCCGAGACAGGCCACGTCGCCTGACAGGGGCTCCCGGGACCCTCAGCGCCTCGATCTCGTGAGCGATGACGTTGAGCGTGGCACCGTCCTTCTGCAGCCTGCCGCGCACGGCCAGGAAGGGCTCCATGCGCACGGCCGAGCGGTCCCGCTTGTAGATGTCCGGCTTCACGATGACGTTTACTGGACCGTGCTCATCTTCCATGAGCACAAAGACATAGCCCTTCGCCGTACCGGGGCGCTGACGCGTCGTCACGAGGCCCGCCACGCGCACGGTGCTCCCTTGGCGGAGATGCGGGAGCCGGTCCGAGGAGACCGTCCCGGGGGGAAGCGAGTCCTGCAGGAGCGTGAGCGGGTGGAGCTCCGCGCTGAAGCGCAGCATCCGGTACTCGGCGATCATGCGGTCCGACGGGTCCAGGTCGGGGAAGGAGAGCCCGGCGTACGGGTCATCGAGCGCGAGCTCGGTCTGGGCGTGGTCCGTACGGCCTCCCGAGCGCTCTTCGTCCGTCTCGGGGCCGAGCCAGAGACCCGTCTGCCATAGAAGCTCCCGTCGCGTGAGGCCGAATCCCCCGAATCCGCCCACCCAGATGAGGTTTTCCACGGACGGGCGCTTGAGCGCGGCCGGCGTACGGCGCAGGAAGTCGACCAGGGAGCGGTATGGGCCACGCTTCCGGCGCTCCTCGACCACCTGCTCGGCGATGTCGGCCCCCCAACCCCGTACGAAGCCCAGCCCGATGCGCAGATCGTCTCCCTCCGCGGTGCACGTCACGTCGCTGTGGTTCACGTCGGGCAGGAGCGTCTTGATGCCGTTCCTTCGGGCGTCCCGGCCCAACGCGTCCAGCGAGTAGAAGCCCATGGGCTGATTGTTGAAGAGACCGACGTAGAACTCGACCGGATAGTAGTGCCTCAGCCAGGCCGACTGATACGCCAGGAGCGCAAAGGCCGACGCGTGCGACTTGGGGAAGCCGAACTCGGAGAACGCGGTCACCTGGGCGAAGATCTCACGGGCGGTCGTCTCGTCGACCCCGTTGGCCATGGCGCCATCTCGGAATTCGTCCCAGTGCGCGGCCAGCGCCTCCTTGGATCGCTTGCGGCTCATGGCCCTGCGGAGCGACTCCGCCTGGCCGTCCGTGAAGGACGCGAGCGCCTGACAAACCTTGAGCACCTGATCCTGGAAGATAATGACTCCCAATGTCTCACCCAGTGCCTCTTCAAGTAATGGATGAGGGTAGGGGATCTGGTAGTCGGGCGTCTCCCGCAGCATCTCGCGGCGCCGGACGTAGGGGTTCACCGCGCCCCCGACGATCGGCCCTGGCCGCACGATCGCGACCTGCACGGCCAGGTCGTCGAGGTTCCTCGGCCGCGTGCGGCGGAGCATCTGGATTTGGGCGCGGCTCTCGACCTGGAAGAGCCCGACGGTGTCTCCCGAGCAGATCCGGTCGTAGATCGTCTCGTCGTCGAAGTCGATCCGGGACAGGTCGGGGGCTCCGTCGTGCCGCTCGGCGATCAGGTCCACGCTCTCCTCGACCAGCGAGAGCATGCCTAGAGCCAGGAAGTCGATCTTGATGAAGCCCGCGTCTTCGCACGAGTCCTTGTCCCACTGGCAGAGCACCCGGCCCTCCCAGGCCGCGGGCTCGAGTGGGACGATCTCCACGAGAGGGCGGCTCGAGACGATCATGCCGCCCACGTGCTGCGAGATGTGGCGGGGCAGGCCGGCGACTTCTTCTGCCAGCTCGCCCAGAAGTCGCCAGAGATGGGCGTCGGCCCGGTCCTTGAACTCCGGCAGCGAGGCGATTTCGTCGGCCAGGCCCGAGGCGGAGCGGTGCTCGGCCAGCTTGGAGAGCTTCTCCAGCTCGCCCAGCGGCAGCTCGAGCGCCTTGCCGATCTCTCGCACGGCCGATTTGAGCCGGTACGTCGGGAAGGTGCAGACGAGCCCCGTATGCTCGTGCCCGTAGCGCTCGTAGACCCTGAGGATCAGCTCCTCGCGGATGTCACGCGGGAAATCGAGGTCGATGTCGGGGACGCTGCGCAGCGCCTCGTTGAGGAATCGGCCCAGGAAGAGGTTGTTCTTCACCGGATCGATGTGCGAGAGTCCGATCAGGTAGCAGATGATCGAGGAGACCGACGAGCCCCTCCCGCGGCCCGGAGGAAGCCCCGAGCTGGCCCTGGGCGCCTCTCCGCGCACCTCGCGGGCCACCCGGGTCGCCAGGTCCATGATGTCCCTGTAGACGAGGAAGAAGCCCGCCAGGCCGTGCAGGTCGACGAGGCCGAGCTCGGTATTGAGCCGTTCCTCGGCGTCCCGTTCTGCGTCGCTGCCGGACTCGTACAGCTCGCCGATTCGCGCCAGGCAGATCGCGGCGAGCGTCTCGAGGGCGCCCCCACGCTCCGATCCCTGGAAATCCGGGAACTCGTAGCCCAGGTCCTCGGTCAGGTCGAACGCGGCGCACCGCTCCGCGATGAGCAATGTGTTCGTAAGAGCTTCAGGTCGGCTCTCGAAGCGATGACGCATCTCCCAGGGCTCGGATAGATGAAAGAGCCTGTTCGCCCTCCTGACGGCGTGTGCGCCGTCCAGCGTCGTCCTGTTGCGAATGGACACGAGTACGTCCTGGAGCCTGTGCCGGTTCGGACGGTGATAGTGGACGTTGCCTGTCGCGACGACGCCGAGCCCCAGACGGCCGGCCAGGCGGGCCAGGGCCTTGTTGCGAGCCGTGTCGCCTTTGACCGCGTTGTCCTGGAGCTCCACGAAGACGCTCCCGGGCCCGAACGCGCCCACGAGCCTGTGGGTGAGGGCCTCGGCGTCGGCCGCGGAGGAGTCGAGCGCGGCCGCGACGGGGCTCTTGGCGCACCCCGTCAGCAGGATCAGCCCCTCGGCGAGCTCCAGGAGGGAATCGAGGGGAAGCCGGGGGTCGGTGCGCTCCGATCCCATATGCGCCTCGGTGAGGAGCCGGCACAGGTTGGCGTATCCCCGGGGGGTCTCTGCGAGGAGCGTAACATGATGGCCCGCTTCGGGTTCATCTACTCCTGGAAAGCACTCCCTGAGGGTGATCTCGGCGCCCGTGATCGGTTGGAGGTCCGTCTCCTTGGCCGCTCTGGCGAACTCCATCGAGCCATAGAGCCCGTTGTGGTCGGTGAGAGCCAGGGCGGGGTAGTCGAGCTCCTTCGCCCGCAGAACCAATTCCTCGGGGTGTGAGGCGCCGTCCAGGAACGAGAAGCCGGAATGGCAGTGCAGCTCGACATAGGGAATCGGCACAGGCTCTCCACGCATCGCATCGTCATCGTCCGGGGCCCGGAGGGCTCCCCCCACTCCTGGTGAGCGCGGAAACCGAATATAAACCGAAAGTCGAGGCCACGCAAACATCGCGACTCGCCTCCGTGGTCTAGCCTCCCAGCACGACCAGCTGGCCTGGATCGGCCTGGACGACCGCCTCGAGCGGGACATCCGCGTCGAACGTGACCAGCCGGCCATCGTTCTCCACCGCGAGCAGGAGCAGGTAGGCCCCCTGGACGCGGTCGTGGCCGTCCAGAAGCCCCGCGTCCACCCGCGAGCTCCGCCTCAGGGACGTCGAGTCGGGCCAGAAGTGGTGCTCGGCCGCATCGGTGAAGCGGCTCAGCCGTTCCAGGGCGTCACCGACCGTGACCCGGTTGCCGGGATAGTCGGGGTGCGACACCGCCCGCAGGAAGCCGTTCTCCGTGATGGGACAGGTGGCCCAGCCGGAGCCGTGATTCTCCTCGAGCCACGCATGGGTGGCCTCGTGGTGCAGATGGGCCGGGTCGAACAGCGCCACGAGGACGTCCACGTCCAGGAGCGCGATCACCGCTCGTCCAGGCTCCGGACGGTGTCCGGGGTGACGATTCCGGCATCCGGGCGGGCAGGGAGGAGGGGTACGCCGTTCCGGATCTCGACGGCGGGTGTGGCGCGCTCCCGCTCCAGGCTCAGGCGGGCCAGCTCGGACACGATCGCCCCCGCCGTGCTGCCTCTGAGCTTCGCGATCTCCTTCGCCGCACGAAGTACGTCGTCATCGATGTTGAGCGTGGTCCTCATGATGATAGCATCACGCATCACTCATCGCATAGCAAGCATCTATGCCAATGCAGGGGGTTCAAGTGCTTTCGAGACGATCTCACGACCCCTGGGGTGTTTCCCGTGAAAGCAGTTGCCCCGCACCGCGGGTGGCCTCGGCGCGGTCGTCCTGAGAGGCGGGGTTCCTGCTACATTCCGGGCGTGACCGACTCTTCCGAAGGAAGTGGAAAGCTCTCCCTGCTCGACACCGTCGCGATGGCCGTCGGCGGCATGGTGGGGGGAGGCATCTTCGCCGTTCTGGGGCAGGCGGCGACCACGGCCGGCAACGGCGCGTTCCTGTCGTTCGCCCTCGCCGGTGCGCTCGCGCTCGTCACCGGCCTGTCCTATGCGCGTCTGACCGTCGCATACGACGAGCCCGGTGGGAGCTTCTCGTACGTGGAGGAGCTGGTCGGTCCCAACGCGGCGGGCGCGGTCAGCTGGTTCCTGTTGGTCGGCTATCTCTTCACCAACGGGCTCTACGCGTACACGTTCGGCGCTTACCTCGGACGCCTGCTCGGGCAGGATGCGTCGTGGACCCCTTACCTGGGGTCGGCCATCGTGCTCGCGCTCGGGGGGCTCAACGTGATGGGGGTCCAGGCGTCGGCCTGGGTCGAGGACACGATCGTGTACGGCAAGCTCACCCTCCTGCTGGTCGTGACGGTCGTCGGGGCGACCACGGTCCGCGCGGAGGAGGCGCTCCCGATCCTGCAGGACTCCGGCCTCAGCATCGTCGGCGCCGCGGCGCTGATCTTCGTCGCCTACGAGGGCTTTCAGCTCCTCACGTACGACTACGACGAGATCGACGATCACGAGCGAAACCTGCCGAGAACGATCTGGATCGCCATCCCCGCCGTGACGCTGCTCTATGTCGCGATCACCTTCGTGCTCACCGGGACGGTCGATGCCGCCACGATCGCCGCCCAGGAGGAGACCGTTCTGGCGGACGTCGCGGAGCCGGTGCTCGGGCACGCGGGGCTCGTGCTCGTCCTCGTGGCCGCCGTCATGTCGACGAGCTCGGCGATCAACGCGACGCTCTTCTCCACCGGACGACTCGCCAAGCGGGTGGCGCAGGATCATCAGCTCCCTGCCGTTCTGACCCGATGGACGGTGAACGGCGTTCCGGTGCGCTTTCTGGGCCTCCAGGTCGGCCTCGGCATCCTCCTCCTCTTCACGGCCGACCTCGAGCAGATCGTGACGTTCTCCAGCATGGTCTTCCTGCTGGTGTTCGGTGTGGTGAACGGAGCTGCCATGTGGCACCACGTGTTCGAGGGATGGAAGGCCGCCCTGCCCGTCGCCGGGGTGCTGGGGTGCCTCTCCGCGGCGGTGACCCTCGGTGTGCAGACGGGGATGCAGCGCATGGAGTCCCTCGTCGCCATCGGCGTGATCGCGGGGATCCTGATCGTGCTGCGGGTGGGCTTCCAGTGGCTGGGCCACGCCGGATCCCAAGGATCCTGACGGCTACGCCATCCGGCTCCCGACAGCGCGTCGAAGTGCCTCTCGCCAGCATTCAGCAGTAGCACAGCACGCGATTCACAGAGCAACGGCAGGTACGACGATGTCACCTCCTCATCGAAAGGGTCTCGCCCTGCTGCTTCTGTCGGTCTGGCTCCTGGGCTCGGACTGCGGAAATGATGGTGGGACGGACGTCGAGGTCGGCGCCGACTTCGTCGGCAACTGGGTCTCGACCAGCTTCGTGCTGGATGGCGAGGAGCTGATGACGGCCGGGAGTTCCTTCTACATCTCGATCGGGTTCTTCTCCGACGGTAGCTACCAGCTCATCGCCGGTGGTGACGAGGACGGGGTCATCTGCACGGGATCCACCTCGTGCAACGAGTCCGGCGACTTCTCGTACACCGGGACGTACATCACGCTGGACCCGGGCACCATGGACGAGCTGGTCTTCGAGTACTCGGTCAGCGGCAGCACGCTGACCATCGAGGGCGATTCGAGCCTGGGCCCGTATACGGCGGTTTTCGAGAAGACCTGAGCGGGACAGGCGCAACGACTACCGGTGGGCTGAGCATCGGCCCTCCGGTCCGCTTCGCCGTTCGGAGGGCCACCATGGGTGCCGACTTGGCTACATTCTCCGCCCATGATCTCGGCTTCCAACCTCG
>JASFUR010000136.1:0-8163 GCA_050050215.1 Gemmatimonadota bacterium | reverse complement strand
ACGAAGATCGCGCGCATGCCGAACCCGGTCGCGTAGCGCATCATCTGCCGCTGCGTGCCCTCTCCGCAGTCGAAGAGGAAGAGCTCTCCCTCTCGCTGAACCGCGAGGCCGCTCACGTTTCGGCCCACCGTGGGCCGTGCTGCGGCGGTACCGAGAAAGGTGAGGCGGATCATGCTGGGAGCCTTGGGGTGCGCTCGGGGCGGTGACGAGATCCAAGGTAGCCGCGGCCTCAGGGGCTTCCAAGCCGGGGGCCCGAGCCTACTTCGCGACCCGGTTCCGCCCTTCACCCTTCGCCCTGTAGAGCGCCTTGTCGGCCTTCTTGAGGACTTCGGTGGGCTCCGCGCTCTTACCGGTCGAGTCCGCGAGCCCGATGCTGATCCTGACCGAGAGCTTGCGCGCCCTCCGCTTCTTCTTGCCCTGCTTGCCGCCCTTCGGCTTCTTGCGGGGCCGGTTCCAGGCGCGGAGCGAGAACGTGGCCTTCTCCACGGACGCACGCACGGCCTCGGCGTGGGGCTGGGCGTCGTCACACACACGGCCCGGATACACGATCGTGAACTCCTCCCCGCCGTACCGGTACGCCTTGCCTCCCCCGGGCCCGGCCGCCAGGTGCTTCGCGACGAGCTGGAGGACCTGATCGCCCACGTCGTGACCGTGCTTGTCGTTGAACTTCTTGAAGTGGTCCACGTCGACCATGGCCAGGGTGTACGTGCCCCCGATCTCGCCGAGGTCGTGCACGAGCGCTCTCCGAGCCGGCAGACCGGTCAGCTCGTCCCGATACGCCATGAAGTACGAGGTCTCGAGAACCGACACGGCGAGCACCAGGCCGGCGCACATCAGGACGAAGGATGCCTCGGCCGGGGTGACCGGGGGCAGAATCGACAGGAGCACCGCCACGAGGCCCCACAACAGCGCCTGCTCTACCGGGCCTCGCCATCGGAATACGCCATAGGCAACCAGAAGGAGCGCCGCCGCACCCGCGATCAGGACGGGCTCCGGCAAGCCCACCGCGTCGATCGCACCCTCCGGTAGGGGCAGGAGCCGGGTGGCCAGCCCCTCCGAGACGCGATCGGGATCGCGCAGCGCCAGGTATCCTCCGACGCCCACGAGCGCCGCGCAGGCGAGCTGCGCCAGGCCGCCGCGCGACGTCACTCCCCGATCGCGCGTGACGGCGAGCACCCCCAGGAGCACGATGAGGAGCGTTGCCAGTGGAAGCAGGAGGCTCTCGCCCCGACCGCGCGCTACGCCGGAGAGCACCTCGACACAGGCGAATGCGAGGAGGGCCGCGACCACGCGGCTGCGGTGAAAGGCACCGGCCAGCAACGCCCCTGCGCCGTACAGGACCACCGCGTATCGGCCCGTGACGAGCTCGAGCGCGGGGTCGGCGTCCTCCAGGAGAACGAACACGGCGACGGCCGCGAGGACGAGCCCACCGGGGGCCAAGAAGCGGAGAAGGCCCTTCATGTCGACCGCATCAGCGACTCCCGCGACGGATTCGACGCATGGGCGAAGGAAGAGGACCGGGAAAAGTAGGAATCGGGCCGTGGTCTCGGAACCGATCTTCCGCGCGAGGTGTTGGACCGACAGAAGAGAGCCTATTCTGCGAAGGGGCGCCCGCACGGGCCCCACCCGCTGACCCGCAGCACGAGACTCACGGGAGTTCCTGATGATCATCCGGCGTCGACCCGACATCCCGTCCTCCGAGATCACTCCGGAGGGCGTCTATTTGAACCGCCGCAAGTTCATCGCGGCGGGGGCGCTCGGCATCGCGGGTGCGGCCCTGGCGCCCCGAGCCCTGAGGGCGTTCGAGGACGAGCCCGATCAACAGATCCCGGCGCGCTTCGAGAACATGCGCTCCGAGCTCGACGAGCCGCTCAACTCGTACCGTGACGTCACGACCTACAACAACTTCTACGAGTTCGGCACCGACAAGTCGGATCCGTCGCGCAGGTCGGGCGACTTCAATCCCCGCCCCTGGACGGTCACGGTGGGAGGAGAGTGCAACAACCCGGGCGAGTACGCGCTCGACGACCTGCTCCGCCCCCACACCATGGAGGACCGCGTATACCGGCTCCGCTGCGTGGAGGCGTGGTCGATGGTCATTCCCTGGTACGGCTTCCCGCTGCGCGACCTCATCAACAGGATGGAGCCCACCGGGAACGCGAAGTTCGTGACGTTCAAGACCGTCGTACGCCCCTCCGAGATGCCGGGCCAGCGCGCCAACATCCTCGACTGGCCGTACGTCGAGGGCCTACGCATGGACGAGGCGATGCACCCGCTGACGATCCTGGCCACGGGCGTCTACGGCCTCGACCTGCCCAACCAGAACGGGGCCCCGCTGCGGCTCATCGTGCCGTGGAAGTACGGCTTCAAGGGCATCAAGTCGATCGTGAGCATCGACTTCGTCGAGGAGATGCCGCTGAACACGTGGAAGCAGTCGAACTCGCACGAGTACGGCTTCTACGCCAACGTGAACCCGAACGTCGACCACCCGCGCTGGAGCCAGGCCCGCGAGCGGCGCCTGCCCAGCCTCTTCCGCAACCACGAGACGCTCATGTTCAACGGGTACGCGGACCAGGTGGCGAGCCTGTACTCGGGCATGGACCTGAGTCGCTGGTACTAGCCGCGAGCCCGACACCAGGCTCATGAGTCGTAAACGGGTGGTCCTTCTCCTGAAGGTCGTCCTGTGGCTGAGTGCGCTCTCCCCGGCTGCGTATCTCCTTCTCGGCATGTTCCGGTTCCCCGAGTGGATCGGGGCCAATCCGATCGAGAAGCTCACGCACGTCACGGGGATGACGACGCTGATCCTGCTCATGGTCACCCTCGCGGTGACCCCCGTGCGTCGCCTGACCGGCTGGAATCCGGTGATCAAGCTGAGGCGCCCTCTCGGCCTCTTCGCCTTCTTCTACGCGCTCTGCCACTTCAGCATCTGGTTCGTCTTCGACATGGTCTTCAACGTGACCTGGATGCTCGAGGACATCGCGGAGCGCCCGTTCATCACCGTCGGCTTCGCCGCGTTCGTCATCCTGATCCCGCTCGCGCTCACGTCGACGAAGGGCTGGATCCGCAGGCTCGGGAAGCGCTGGACCACCCTGCACCGGGGGGTCTATGTCGCGGCCGCCCTCGGCGTCGTGCACTTCTATTGGTTCGTGAAGGCCGACACGCGGCTTCCTCTCGTGTTCGCGGCGATCCTGGCGGTCCTCTTCGGGATCCGTTGGCAGGCGTTCAACAGCAGAAAGAAGGGCGGCGGCCGGCCCCGACGCTCGGAGACCGAAGAGGCCACGGCCGCGAGCCCGTCGGCCTGAGTCCGGCCTCGGTCGCGAAGGATCGGCCGCGTGGTGCTTCACTACCCGGCAGCCGAGCGCAGCCGCGTCTTCAGTGGCTCATCATGTACAGCATGATGTTGATCCCGAGCGCGTAGGACTTCGGCGAGAACGTGTAGAAGAAGTCGACGTCCTCCCCCTCCCGCTCCCACCCGTCGCCGATGTCGGTGTTGTGGGTCGCGAGCACCAGCGGGCGGCCCGACTCGTCGAAAACCCCCCGCAGGTGGGGCGTCTCGCTCTCCTGGCCCATCTCGGAGGTCGAGAAGCGGGTCCTCCGCCAGAATTGGATCGACGGGACCTGGGGCACCGAGTCCACGAGGTAGAGCGTAGTCATGATCTCGTGGTCCGGAGGGATGTCGATCATGGCGTACTCCGGCACGATGCGCGCGATCTCGCTCGAGAAGCGGCGCCAGGCCCGCTCGCCCCAGAAATCGTCGGCCCAGATCATTCCGCCCTTCAGCAGGTATTCCCGCAGATTCGCAACGTCGACGTCGCTGAATCCCACGGTGCCGGCGTCCGACATGAACAGGAACGGGCACTCGTACAGCTCCGGTTGCGTCGGCCGTACCACGGCGTAGCCAGGCTCACCATCCGCCCAGCGCGCGGCGTGGATGGGGGTCAGCTCCTCGAAGCGCACCGTGAAGTTGTGGTCGGAGTCGGGGTAGTCCGTGTTCCAGCCATGGCCCCGCTGCTCGCTCGTGACGCTCCGGTAGAGGAGCCGACAGAAGCTGAAGCCGCGGTCCACCACGCCGTTCTCGGCCGTGGGAAGCCCCTCCCGGTACGGATTGGGCATCCAACCCGTCCTGTTCCCGAATCGGATGCGGACCTGGGCGTCCGCCGGCGCTGCGCCAGCCAGGCAGAGCGTCGCGACGGCGACGGCCAGGGAGAACCGGCTCGGCATCCTCACGCCCCTATCGCGTGGCGCCCAGCGCGAGCTCGAGGAACCGCGTCAGGATCCCCACTGTGTGCGGCGTCTCGGGCGTGATCTCCTCCAGCTCCTCCAGCGTCTCCGCACCCGCGAGTCGGATGTAGGAGGGGTATGCCTTCAGCCGGTCGATGAGACCCTGACGGTCGATCTCCGGGTGGAACTGCGTCGCGTAGATCGGCGCGTCCTCGAGGCGGTACGCCTCGTTCTCGACCCGGTCGCTGGACGCGAGCAGGGTCGCCTGAGGCGGCAGCGCGGTGACGATGTCCTCGTGGCCGATCTGCACCTGGAAGCGCCTACCGAGTGGGCCGAAGACGGGATCGGTCTCGCCCGCCCGGGTCAGCTCGAGCGTCACACTGCCGACCTCCGCCCGGGCGTGGTCGGTCACGACCTCGCCCCCGAGCGCACGCGCCATGGCTTGGAACCCCCAGCAGGACGCGAACGTGGGCTTCCTCGTCTCGAAAAGCGTCACCATGGCGTCGAGCGCGCCCTGCAGCCACGGCCCGCCGCGCGCGACCGAATA
Source organism: Gemmatimonadota bacterium (assembly GCA_050050215.1). Lineage (GTDB taxonomy): Bacteria > Gemmatimonadota > Gemmatimonadetes > Longimicrobiales > Gaopeijiaceae > UBA2982. Next base: position 3,395 of record JASFUR010000136.1, on the reverse strand, counting down.
GTCCCCGCTCCCGCCCAGCAGGACGACGTCCGCCTCCACGAGGACCCGACTCGACGGGGCACCGCCCAGCAGGTCGAAGACCTCGATGCTCCGCTCCGGGACCGAGAAGGACCGGGCGAAACTCGACACCTCGTGGTGCCGCATGGGGTCCTCCTGGTTGCGGACCTGGAGCAGCAGGAAGCGGAGGGAGTCGTCCAGCACGTCGATGCCTTTCGTAGCGTGGGTCTCGGGCCGAGGCCCGGCATGCACTTTCGGCAAGGTACAGCCGGGCCGCGTAAACGCCTATCCGGACAGGGCATGTCCCCCGGGGCCGCCCTCGAGCGCTGACGGTGGGGCCGCCCCCCTCGGGGACGTCTTGCCGAGCACAGGCGGAGGATGGAATTTGCACCCCGTTCGCGGGTGATCTTCCCCTAGACGACCCCTGGAATGCGCGGCTCCACACTCGACGAGATCGATAAGAAGCTCCTCGACCTGTTGCAGGCCGACGGACGCATGTCGCAACAGGACCTGGCCGACGCCGTCGGGCTGTCGTCGCCGGCCACCGGCGAGCGCATCCGCAAGCTCGTGCAACACGGAATCATCAAGTCCTTCAGCGCGGTCCTGGACGCGGACGCCCTGGGTCACGGTGTGACCGCGTTCATCTTCGTGTCGATCGACGGCTCGGAGTACTTTCCGGAGTTCGTGGAGCACTCGCGAGAGACGCCCGAGATCCTGGAGTGCCACGCGATCACCGGGGCCGGGTCTCACATGCTGAAGATCCGCACGTCCAGCACGTCGTCGCTCGAGAAGCTCCTGGGCCGTATCCAGTCCTGGCCGGGCGTCAGCAGCACGACGACGAGCGTGGTCCTGTCGGTCGCCAAGGAGTCCCTGAAGGTCCCGCTGGACCAGCTGCAGAGCGTGGAGGCGGAGGCGGCCCACTCCTAGGGTCCTTCGGCGCTCCGGGGCCGGACCCGGCGGATGACGGCCTCGACCTCGACGCTGCCACGCCTCGCTCCAGGACGGTCCGAGCGCGTCCTCGCCCGTGGCCGGGCCCTTGACCGGGACCCGGTAGACCCGCAGCTCGGCCAGCGGCTAAGCACTGATGGGTGCGAGGCAGGCGATGCCAGACGTGCGGCGAGGGCGCCGCACCTTAGACGCTTAGGCGGCGTGAGGCTCGACTGCATGCCTCCCGTATGCGTGAAGCAGACACCGCAAGCCTGAGAGCCCCACTCAGCTCCGGCGGCGGATATCCATCATGATGGTCGATGTGCACCGGATGGTCCTCGCGCCCAGCGACTCCCTGGGCCTCCAATCGTCGCCGTCCGGCGGGGAATCCCCCCTTTTCGCCCTCGCTGGCACCCAACCTGCTCCCCGGACGCGGCGCATCATCAACACAAGAAGGAGAGATGAAATGGCTATCGACGGGCATTACACCCTCACGCTCGACACCCCGCTCGGCGAGCAGAGTGGGGAGCTGACACTGAAGACCGAGGGAGCGGGGCTCTCCGGCTCACTCGCCAACTCCGCCGGCACGAGCGAGTTCTCGGGAGGGACCATCGACCGGGACGAGGTCGCGTTCGACACCCGGATCCCGACGCCGATCGGGCGCCTCAAGGCGCACGTCACCGGCAAGGTCTCGGGGGACCACTTCACCGGCGACGCGAAGCTTCCGCTCGGCAGCGCCCACATGGAGGGCGTTCGGGACTGAGCGCCGAAGCGGTAGGAGCGAGCAAGAACTTCACTCCCGCCCCGAGTGGCGGACGTCGCGACGCGGGGCGGTACAGACCTGAAGGAGAACGACAGTGACCGCAGCTACAGCAACGCTCGAGCCGTCTTCGGCTACAGAGCTGGTAATTCCGGAATTCTCTCTCGAGGAGCGCGACCGTCGCTGGAACATCGGCCGTCAGATCATGGAGGAGATGGACCTCGAGGGGCTCGTGATCTTCGGGTCACGCGAAGGAGCGTTCCCAGCGCCTTTCTCGATGGACAACTACTTCACCAACGATCGGCCCGGCGCCATCGTGGTGTTCCCGCGAGACGGCGAGCCGCACGTGCTCGCCTTCGCGCTGGCCGTCAACGACCACATGCAGGCGATGGGGCGGGGCGAGGCCGTGTGGATTAGGCCCGAGCACTTCTACGCGGGCGCCCCGAACGGCAAGCTCCTCTCGCTGCTGATCCAGGAGGTCGGCATGGGCCATGGACGCGTCGGCGTCATCGGCCTGGAGCCCTATCCGCCGTTCTACTTCGACGGGGCGATCCCCTACCCCATGTGGAAGACGGTGCTGGACAGCTTGCCCGAGGCCACCTTCGAGAAGGTCGGGCACCGGTTCTTCGAGCTCACCGCGGCCCGCAGCGCCGAAGAGCTCGAGGTGCTGAGATGGTCGGCCGAAGTCGGGGAATCCATGAGCGTGGCCATGCGTGACGCGACTCGGCCCGGAGTGACCGAGGGCGACATCTATTCAGCCATCGTCGGCACCTGCCCCAAGCACGTCGGCTTCACCGCCGAGATCCTGCTCCAGTCGGGCAAGGACTTCATCAGCTTCGGCCCGCCGAGCTGGAACTACCGTCCCCACGCGCCGCGCGTCATCGAGGACGGCGACATCGTCGCGGGCGAGATCTTCTCGTCGCTCGGCATGCTGGAGACCCAACATCAGGCTACCGTCGCGATCGGCGAGGTGCACGAGGACTACGAGCGGGCGGCCGACGTGGCGCGGGCCTCGTACGAGGCCGGTGTCGAAGCATTGCGGCCCGGGCACACCTTCGGCGACGTGGTCGACGCGATGCAGGCGCCCTTGAAGAAGGCCGGCGGCTACAACGTCCACCCGCTCATCCACAGCATCAATCCGTTCGGGCTGGTCTGCGGATTCGGCAAAGGCTTCAACCAGGTGGAGGGCTCGGATCGATACCCGCTCGCCGCGGAGGTTCCGATGTTCGGCACCGACGTCGAGATGCAGGAGGGGATGTGCTTCTCCGTCGAGCCCAGCTGCATGTTCGGCCGGCGCTACGTGAATCTCGGAGGCACCGTCGTCGTGGGTGAGGAGGGAGGCGTCGAGCTGAACTCCGTCACCACACGCATGATGCGCGTCTGAGGCGGGAGCATGGCGGGACGGCTTCCGGGCGATGCCGATCCTAGTTGGATACGCCGGCGATGCTTCCCACGGCACCCGGGAAGTACTTGGCCCGCCATCGCAGGGCCACCGTCACCAACCCGATCAGGACGGGCACCTCCACCAGAGGACCGATCACGGCGGCGAAGGCCGCTCCGTGCCCGATCCCGAAGGTTGCCACCGCCACGGCGATGGCCAGCTCGAAGTTGTTGGACGCGGCGGTGAACGACAGCGTCACCGTCTTCGGATAGTCCGCACCCATCGTCCGGCTCATGAAGAACGAGACAGCGAACATGGCCACGAAGTAGA
>JASFUR010000135.1:0-8226 GCA_050050215.1 Gemmatimonadota bacterium | reverse complement strand
AACGGCCAGGTCGAGGGGCCCACGGGCCGCACGAAGCCCGATTTCCGTGCCCCTCCGCTGCCCCCTCATGCGCCGGGCTGGAGCCCCCCTGCCGGGACCATGAAGGACACGCTGGACAACGAGGGGCCCGCGGCCGTCGTGCAGCGGTTGAAAGAGCAGAAGAAGGTCCTCTTCACGGACACCACGTTCCGGGACGCGCACCAGTCGCTTCTCGCAACGCGGATGCGGACCTTCGACCTCCTGGCCGTCGCACGCGACACCGGGCGCTTGGCTCCAGACCTCTTCTCCATGGAGGTCTGGGGGGGCGCGACCTTCGACACGTCGTACCGCTTTCTACGTGAGGATCCCTGGGAGCGGCTCGCCAAGCTGAGAGAGCGCATTCCGCACATCCTCTTCCAGATGCTCCTGCGTGGCCAGAGCCTGGTGGGATACTCCGCGTATCCGGACAACGCGGTGAAGTCGTTCGTGAAGGAGGCCGCGACCACGGGCGTCGACGTCTTCCGGATCTTCGACTCGCTGAACTGGGTCCCGAACATGCGCGTCGCGATCGACGCCGTGCGCGAGCAGGGCAAGATCGCCGAGGTGGCGCTCTGCTATACCGGGGACGTGCTCGACGAGACCCGTGAGCGCTACGACCTGAAGTACTACGTCGAGCTCGCGAAGGAGATCGAGGCGGCCGGTGCGGACATTCTCGCCATCAAGGACATGGCCGGCCTCCTCAAGCCCGGTGCGGCGAAGGTCCTCGTGGGGGCGCTGAAGGACGCCGTGGATCTTCCTGTCCACGTGCATACCCACGACAGCACGGGCGTGGGCGTCGCGACGTCCGTTCAGGCCGCACTGGCCGGAGCGGCGGTCGTCGACGGGTGCATCGACTCGATGGCGGGAGGTACCTCCCAGCCCAGCCTGCGCGCGATCGCGGCTGCTCTGCAGGGCACGGACCGGGAGCCGGATCTCGACCTGGAAGGGCTCCAGCCCCTGAACGAGTACTGGCACAGCGTCCGATCCTTCTACTCCTTCCTCGAGCGGGGGTCGATGGCCCCCGATGCTCATGTGTTCCTCACGCAGGTACCCGGGGGACAGTTCACGAATCTGAAGCACCAGGCGGAGGCACTCGGCCTGCTCGGGCAGTGGCGTCAGGTTGTACAGGCGTACCGTGAGGCGGATCAGCTGCTTGGCGAGCTCATCAAGGTCACGCCGTCGTCGAAAGCGGTGGGGGACCTGGCGCTCTTCATGGTGCAGAACGACCTGGACGGGGAGTCGCTCATCAGGCGGGCTCCGGAGCTCAGCTTCCCGGCGTCGGTCGTAGGGCTGCTGGAAGGACGGCTGGGCAGGCCGCCATACGGGTTCCCCAAGGAGCTGCAGGAGGCCGTGCTCAGGGGGAAGAAGCCTCTCGAGGATCGACCGGGAGCGTACTTGGACCCGATCGACTTCGAGGCGGTGCGCTTCGAGATCCAGGAGCTCGTGAAGGACGAGCCCATCGACCGCGAGGTGCACGACCGCGAGGTGCTCTCTCGCGTCCTCTTTCCGGAGGTATACCGGGAGTTCGCGCTTCACCGGGCCGCGTACGGGGACACGTCGGCGCTGGACACGCCCACCTTCTTCTACGGCCCCGGTATAGGCCAGCGGGTGGCCGTCGACATCGAAGAGGGCAAGACGCTCATCATCCGGCTCGTCTCCGTCGGGGACGTGCATGCCGACGGCACGCGACCGGTGGTCTTCGAGCTCAACGGGCACGCCCGGGAGGTGCGCGTCCGCGACCTGGAGGTCTCTGTTGCTGCGCACGCACGAGCCAAGGCCGATCCCGCCAACTGGGAGGAGATCGGGGCCTCGATGCCGGGCAAGGTCGTGAAGATCCTGGTGCAGGCCGGCGAAACCGTGCCGAAGGGTGGTGACCTGCTGGTCACCGAGGCGATGAAGATGGAGACCAGCGTGCGGTCGCCGCGTCACGCCGTGGTCGAAGAAGTGCTCACCCAGCAGGGAGACGCGGTCGAGGCGGGTGACCTGCTCATGCGGCTCGGGCCGGTGCCGGAGACCGAAGAGGTCTAGAGCCGGACGGCTCCGCGAACCACCACTGCCCGTCGTGGCGGTCCCGGCTCAGTCCCGCGGGACCGGGGCCGAGATGTAGAGGGCTCCCGAGCTGGGAGTGGCCGTCACGGCGTCCGGGTCGTCGCTCCTCGCCTCCGCCATGATCTCGCCATCGATGCGGATCGCGATCCAGTCGACCGGATCCCGTCCCGGCAGCGGGGCGGCGCTCATGGTGACCACGCCCCCGTTCGGCGCGACCGGATAGCGACGGCCTATGACCGCGGTATCGACCCATCGTTGGCGGCCACCGGGCAGATCCGCCGTGACGCTGCACACGTCGCAGCCGCCTTCCAGCGACACCTGGACCGATCGGCTGCCCGGCGGGGCGGCACGTGGTCCGGGGTCGGCGAAGGGGTCGCCCCCGCGGTAGCCGGTGCTGACGCACGCGACCGCCATGGTGGCCCCGGCTACGACGAGGGTTCTGAGTAGCGTTCTGCTCATCCGATGCGCCTCCCTGAGCTTCGGGTTCTCGACGTGCGGTGCCCTCGCAGGGTTGGACGTCGGAGCCAGTCCATGTTACACGCCACCCTTGCGGCTCGGCTGGCGCGGCATGCGCGCGGAGCCCAGAATACCCGTCGCCCCGACCCTGCTCGGCTCCGGCCCGAGCGTCCTGCGTACAGGAGCGCCCCCATGCGACCCATGCCGCTGTTCCTCGGCTGCCTGCTGGCGGTCACACCGCCGCTCGCCGCTCAGAACTTCGCCGAGGTCGAGATCAGCACGACCCAGGTTCAGGGCTCGATCTACATGCTTCAGGGCAGTGGCGGCAACATCGCGGTCTCGTTGGGCGATGACGGCACGCTGATGGTCGACGACCAGTATGCGCCCCTGACGCAGAAGATCCTGGCCGCGATCGGTCGGGTCGGGGGCGGGCCCGTCGACTTCGTGATCAACTCCCACTGGCACTACGACCACTCGGACGGGAACGAGAACTTCGGTCGAGCCGGTGCCACGATCGTGGCGCACGAGAACAGCCGCGCGCGCATGATGTCCGACCAGATCGTGTCCCTGAGCAACAGGCTCCAGGAGGCATACGACGAGGAAGGCCTGCCTAAGATCACCTTCTACCAGTCGATGCGCTTCCACTACAACGGCGAGCTCATCGACGTCGTGCACGTCGGCCCGGCGCACACCGACGGGGACGCCTTCATCTACTTCCGGGACACGAACGTCATCCACACCGGGGACGTCTTCGTACGCTACGGCTTGCCGTTCATCGACAATCCGAACGGGGGGTCGATCAACGGCATGATCGACGCCACGTGGAAGATCGCCGGGCTGATCGACGACGACACGGTCATCATCCCCGGACACGGGCAGCTGTCCAGGAGGGACGATCTCCTCGAGTACCGGGAGATGCTCGTGACCATCCGGGACCGCATCCGGGGCATGATGGACGAGGGGCACTCGGCCGATCAAATCGTTGCGATGAACCCGGCCCACGGATATGCCGAGCCCGGTCCAGGCACGGAACGCTGGATCCGTGCCGCGGTGGACGATCTGTCGCGTTGAGCGAGGAGAGCCCCGTGGAGCGACGTGACTTCCTCGCAGCCGGCGCGCTGTCCGCTGCCGGGGCACTCTCGGACCCGGCCGGGCTGCGCGCATCCCGCGCCGAGGACGAACGGGCCCAGGCCGCCCGTGACGTGGTCGCGCTCACCTTCGACGTCTTCGGAACGGTCGTCGACTGGCGCACCTCGATCATCCGGGAGGGAGAGCAGCTCACGGCCACGCACGGCATCGAGGCGGACTGGGAGGCCTTCGCAGACGGCTGGAGGGCCGGCTACGGGCCGGCCATGAACCGCGTCCGCACCGGCGAGCTTCCCTGGACCAGGATCGACGACCTGCACCGGATGATCCTCGACGACTTGCTCGTCGAGCACTCCATCACCGGTCTCTCCGAGGAGGAGATCGAGCATCTGAATCGCGTGTGGCACCGTCTCATGCCCTGGCCGGACAGCGTCGTCGGCCTGTACCGGCTGAAGTCGCGGTACGTGATCAGCACGCTTTCGAACGGGAACGTCTCCCTGCTCACGAACATGGCCAAGAACGCCGGGCTGCCCTGGGACTGCGTGCTTTCGTCCGAGCTCGCGGGCCACTACAAGCCGGACCCGGAGGTCTACCTCAAGGCGGCCGAGTTGCTGGATCTCCCTCCGAGTGGAATCATGATGGTTGCCGCTCATCGCAGTGACCTGCGAGCGGCAAAAGCGGTCGGCCTGCGGACGGCTCTCGTCCACAGACCCCTCGAGTACGGGCCCGACCGCGACGTCGACCTCTCACCCGATCCCGACTTCGACTTCTCGGCGATGGATTTCGTCGAGCTGGCCGAGCAGCTGGGAATCTGAGCAGGAGAAGACCATGGCTGGAAAGAAGCTCGTTCTCTGCGCCGCGTTGGCCGTCCTCGTGGGTGCGTGTGGCGGCGGTGATGGGGGTGGAGCCGACGACGGCATGGAGGTCGTCCCGATCGGGTACGTCGGGCCGCTCAGCGGCGGCGCGGCCTACTACGGTCGCAACGTGCTGCGTGGTCTCGAGATGGCCGCCGACGAGATCGCCGCGTCGGGTGGCTTCATGGTCGACGGCCAGCCACACCGCTTCGAGCTGGTCACCGCGGACGACCGCTATCTACCGTACGAGACGGCGACCGCGGCACGGCGGCTCCTCCAGCAGGAGAACCTGTCCGTCATTCTCGTGCCGCACGCCGGGGGCATTCGCGCGCTCCAGGAAATGAACCTGAACGAGCCGCGCTTCCTGCTCCTGGCCTACAGCAGCGAGCCGAGCATCCTGGAGGCGCAGAACCCGCTGCAGGTCATGCTCCCGCCGCGCTTCGACGCGTACCAGGAACCGTTCGTGCGCACGCTCAAGGAGCGCTTCGGTCCCAAGCTCGCGCTCCTGGGCACGACCACCGCGTACGGTCGCGCCTGGACGGAGCACGTGACCGCCGAGTGGACCCGTCAGGGCGGCACGGTGGGGCGAGACAACGGCGTCGACTACAACACGACCACCGACTTCTCGGGTGCGGTGAGCCGCGCGCTGGCCGACGAGCCGGACGTACTCTTCGTCGGGGGGCCGTCGCAGCCCACGGCGCTCGTCATCCGGGCGGCCCGGGAGCAGGGCTTCGAAGGCGGCTTCCTGGTCATGGACCAGGCCAAGTTCATGGAGATGCTGCAGATCGTGCCGATGGACGCGCTCGAAGGCGCGGTCGGCGTCTATCCGCAGGAGCTCTACCCGACCGAGGGCACGCCGGGCTGGGTCGAGCGCTACTACGAGCGCTTCGGCGAGGACGCGCCGCCCGCGACGAGCGAGGTCGCGATCAACTACCAGGCCCTTCACCTGGTGGCCAAAGCGATGGAGATCGCGGGCACCACGACCGACCCCGACGCGATCCGCGCGGCGTTCGGAGAGGCGGCGCTCTCCATTCCCGACGACCTTCGCATCTTCGACATGACCGGCGTGACCGACACGGGTCACCTGGCGCGGGCGGTCTTCGCGGCGCACGTGGTCGACGGGGAGTTCGTGCCGGTTCCGATTCCGGCTCAGCCGGCGACCCGGTGAAAGCGGACTTCGCTTGACGCTCTTCCTACAGCAGCTCGTCAACGGGGTCGCGCTCGGTAGCGTCTACGCCCTGGTCGCGCTGGGGCTGACGCTCGTGTACGGCGTCCTGAAGGTCCCCAACTTCGCGCACGGCGCGCTCTACATGGTGGGCGCCTACATCGTGTACGTGATGCTGATGGGTGTGGGCGCCCCCTACGCGGTCGCGATCGCCGCCTCGATCGTCGGCGTGGCGATCATGGGCGGCATCATGGAGCTCGCGGTGTTCCGGCACCTCGAGGGCAAGAGCGGCGTCCACATGATGATCGCCGCGCTCGGCGTGCTCTTCTTCCTCGAGGGCACGGCGGACGTGATCTGGGGCCCCGACTTTCGTCAGGTCGAGGCGCCCTTCGACGGCGTCGTGTCGGCGTTCGGCATCAACATCACGGAGCAGCGCATCCTGGTGATCGTCGCCGCGGTGCTGACCATGGTGGGGCTCTACGCGCTCCTGAAGAAGACGCTCGTCGGCATGAGCATCGAGGCGCTCGCGCAGGACCGCGAGGGCGCGCTGCTCGTGGGCATCGACGCGAAGCGCGTGGCGTTGCTCACCTTCGCGATCTCCGGGGCGCTCGCCGCGATCGCCGGCTCGCTCATCGCGCCGATCGTGCTCGTCTTTCCGCTCATGGGCGCGGTCGTGATCCTGAAGGCCTTCGTCATCGTCATCCTCGGCGGCATGGGAAGCGTGCCGGGCGCCATCATCGGCGGCTATCTGCTCGCGCTCGCCGAGACGATGGCGGGCACATACGTGGCCTTCGCGTTCTCCGAGCTCATCGCGTTCGCGCTGCTCGTGCTGGTCCTGGTGTTCAAGCCCACGGGCCTCTTCACCAAGGGCGTCTGACCGTGGGCTCTCCCGTCGTGAAGCGAGCGCTGGTCATCGGGGTGCCGTTGGTCGCCGCGATCGTCTTTCCGCTCGCGGTCGACAATGCCTACCTGGTCGACGTCGCCGTCACCGCCTTCCTCACTGCGATCGCGGTGTACGGGCTCGACGTGCTGCTCGGGTACACGGGCCAGCTGTCACTCGCGCACGCGGGCTTCTTCGGGATCGGCGGATACGCCGTCGGCATCCTGACCACCGACTACGGGCTGTCGTTCTGGCTCGCGCTGCCCCTGGCGCTCGCGCTGACGAGCCTGCTCGGACACCTCATCGGACTGGCGGCGCTCCGCACGCGGCACGACTACTTCGCGGTCTTCACGCTCGCGGTCGGCGCCATGATCGTGATCGTCATCGAGCGCTGGGAAGGCCTGACCGGGGGGACCGACGGCCTCATCGGCATCCCGCCGCCCACGGGCATCGGGCCGCTCCGGTTCACCTCGCTCACCTCACAGTACTACCTGGTGCTCGCGTTTCTGGTCTTCACGATCTACGTGGTCTGGGCGCTCACGCGGTCGCTGGTGGGACGCACGTTCCTGGCCGTCCGCAACAGCGAGGAGCTGGCCCGCGCGGTCGGCATCGACACCGGCAGGACGCACCAGCTGTCGTTCGTCATCTCGGCGACGCTGGCCGCGCTGGGCGGAGCGCTCTACGCGACGTTCCGGGGCTCGATCGGGCCCGACGTCGGCGACGTGCCCATGACGTTCAACATGCTCGTCTACCTGATGATCGGCGGCGTGGCCTCACTGCCCGGTCCGCTCGTCGGAACGGTCCTCATCGTCGGGCTCATGCAGGCGCTCACGGCGTTCCAGGAGTACTCGATGATGATTCTGGGGCCCATCCTCATCATCGTGATCATCTTCTTCCCGCAGGGGCTCGCGGGACAGGGGCGGGTGCTGCTCCGCAAGCTGTCGCGCCGGGGGGAGCGGCCATGAGCTCGGCCGCCGCCCTGCGCGTGCAGGGGCTCGGGATGAGATTCGGCGGGCTCAAGGCCGTCGACCGGGTCGACCTGGAGGTCCCGGCCGGGAAGATCACGGCCATCATCGGGCCCAACGGAGCCGGGAAGACCACCTTCTTCAACGTGGTGGCCGGGTTCTACACGCCCACCGAGGGGCGCGTCTTCCTGGACGACCGGGAGGTCACGGGGCTACCGCCGCACAAGGTCGCCCGTCTGGGCATCGCGCGGACGTTCCAGACGACGCAGCTGTTTCCCGAGGCCACCGTCCTGGACAACGTCATCGTCGGCCGGCGCCTCCACACGAAGAGCAACGTCTTCGACGCGGTGCTGCGCTCGCCCCGGCTGCGGCGCGAGGAGGAGGAGAGCCGCGACAAGGCGCTGGAGGCTCTGGCCTTCACCGGCGCGGCCGAGCTGGCCGACACGCTGGTCGCCAACGTCTCGCAGGAGGCACGCAAGCGCGTGGCGATCGCGCTCGCCCTCGCCACCGAGCCCCGCGTCCTGCTGCTCGACGAGCCGGCGGCGGGCATCAACCCACACGAGACCGAGGGGCTGACCGCGCTCATCCGCCGCGTGGCCTCCGAGCGCGGCGTCACCGTGTGCCTGGTCGAGCACAAGATGCGGATGATCATGGACCTGTCCGACCACGTCGCGGTGCTCAACTACGGGAAGAAGATCGCCGAGGGGACCCCCGAGCAGATCCGGAGCGACCCCAAGGTGATCGACGCGTACC